>JAHEEB010000144.1 GCA_024640925.1 Bacteroidota bacterium
ATTTATCATTTTAATACTATTTAATCTTACAGTTACTTAATGTTACTATTTCTCTTACAGCATCCGCCACTTCAAGAAAGTCTTTTTTTAGAATATGGTCGTGGTTGCTTTTTACTTTAGCCTTGATTTTGATGTTGGAATTTCGTTCTACTACTGCATTTACTCCTGCCCGAATAAGCTCTTGTTCATCTCCTTTACTTCCTAAAGATGAACCTGAAGCAAGTACATATAGCGTTGGCACTGTGATTTTATTTACAACCGGATCCAGCTCTTTTTTACCAGCTATCCAACCCAGTTCTATATTTATCTCTGCCATTTTTGAAGCAGACAATCTTGGTGTAATACCTGTAGGACGAAGAAGCCACATTAAAGGATTTAACCTTCGAAATAATTTTCTTATTCGTGTTGCCATTTCTGGTGTCATCCAGTCATAAGGTTGTGCACCGTCAACTAATACTGCACCATAACAACGGTCAGGATTAAGACTAGCCCAATGAGCAGCAATAAAAGCACCGTAAGACCAACCAATCACTATACATTTTTTTATTCCTCTTGCAGCTAAAACAGCATCTAAATCTCGAATACAAGCATCAAAAGAATAGTCAGAAGATGTACCTGATTTTCTTCCTCTTGCCCTTTCATCATAAGTGATGTGCCTAAAGTCAGAACCTAATTTTGCGATGACTTTACTCCAGTAATTCTGAGTGGCGAACTGACCATTTAAGTATATTAAAGGAGTTCCGTCCCCACCAGTGTCGGTGACATGCAATGCTGTGTCTTCAACAGGTAACATTCCAGTCCAAGCTTGGTGAACTTGATTTTTACTTTTAATTGCATCGGCAGTTATATTGCCTACTGATTTTAAATTTAGCATCATAATTATTTTGTTTTATTGATGCTACAAAGTTATTTCGTTCAATAACCGTAATACTAATAAAGTCCGCTACAATTAGTCGTTTCTTCGCTACTTTCAGTTGTATTTCGACAACTATTTATTGTTTTTATGTCTTTTGTTAATTTCTGTCTCAAATTTCTATTTAAATTATCATAGTTGTTCGGTCGGTCTAACATTGCTGGTAACGGTTGATGGTAGCGAGTCGTGCTGGGAGTGCGGGAGGATCACCTATCCCGGTACACCAAGCTTCGTTTACGGGCCACATGCGATTGCAAACCACTGAGACCCGCATGCTCGCTGACCATGTGTTAGTGCCAGTTTAGTTTTCTATTCCATAATAATTTAATACGTCATTAATTTTGGAATAATTCTTATTCAAATCTATCATTTGTAATAAAAACATTAAACATAATCTTTGAATTTTGTATAATTCATTAATATCTATCGGTTTTGAGATTCTATTATGAATGTACTTGTCACGTACATTATAAAAACTTCTAATAATTCGTTTAATATTTTCAACATGCCCTTTTACCAATTTGACTAATATATTCTTCTTGAGATAGGTTTCTCCATTCGCCTTTGTATTTGTTTTTGGAACTATTACACTTTCAAAAAATGATATTATTTTAACAACTCTCTCATGCCAATCTCTAGTAGATATTATTTCTCCTAATCTATTAATCGAATCTTCAATCAAATAAGAAAGTTCACTTGTGCTTTTAATATTAAGAAATTCTGATAATTTATTTAATCCCTCATTATTAATACGATTCATTGTTTTCATATCTAGAATAGTCGGTTCAACACCGAATTTTTGTCGAATCCCAAGATTTAGGTATGATTCTTTATTACTCGATTGAAATAGATAATTTGAAAGGCTGGCATTATGAAATAAAAAATCAACATCAAAAATTTGTATTGTTGCTTGGATTGACTCTTGAATAAGAAAACATTTTATCGCATTTAACGCTAACTTAACTTTTTCTCTAGCGAAAGACTCTGCAGAATCTTTCAGTCCTCTGATTTGTATTGATGCAATTGGCTTATCAAAAAAATCTTTGTAATTCTCATCAAATTCATCTCTTTTAAGAGTATTTTTTGCATTAAGAAGATTATACTGTTTGTCTAAAAAGTCCTGTGAAATCCAATCAATTTTGACATTTCCTATTATAAAAGGGGAACTTATTCCAAGGCATTCGATTTTGTAATAAAAAGTGTATATATCTAATTCATTCTCAATATTAGACTTTATATAAGTTAGTAAGTCATGTTTTGCTTGTTTTGTATCATAAACATCCATTAGCCATTCGAAGCAAGAAGCCTCTACAAATTTATTATCTGCATATTTAGCTATGTGTTCTAATGATAGTACTTCACTACATAAATTTTGAAGCACTTTATAATTATCTATATTTAAGCCTATTTTCTTGTTTTTTAAGGGAATAAATCTTGCCACAACATTACCATATAAATCTTTCTGAATAATCTTAAAATTTTTCACTTTTCCAAAATCAACTACTTGTGAGACACCTACTATATTTTCTGATTCTGGCTTTTTTAAATTTGAGTTGTTTTCTTCCTCTGTAATTAAATCGACCAGCCTAAAAGCATTGATATTTATTTCAGATTCTGTCATATCGTAGTGTTTCGATAAAATTGGCACTAACTCCTTATAGGTGCATAAAAACTGCACCTATTTTCCACATTTGTTACCATAGGTGCACTTTTCATCCCTATCCTCTCCATCTTTCTTCCATTTTTAGTAAATAAAATTCCACCCACAATATACCAAACTTCAAGTTACCTTTCAATAAGTAAGTGTAAAAAATAAAAGGGTAGTTTTCAACCCTTTATTAACAGGTGTTGCAAGCATTCTGTTTTTTTTAATCAACCCCAACCCCTTAGTAAGGCCTTACTAAGGGGCAATAACAAGGCGGTGGAACTTAATACCAAGTAGCTGGTTTTAAACTGATCTTTTTTTTTAGTGCCCGAATAAAATCATTTTTCTTTGTAGTTAAAAAGAAGTCAACCTGGCAGCGTCTTCAGACCTGCCAGCGTTGTTGAAAAAAGTAACTAGAAAACATCAAAAATTCTTTAACCACAGTTTTAGGTTTTAGATAATTTTATATTTTATATAAATTCCCGTTTCTCTTATCAGTGTAATTAAGTTAATCTGTTATAATCTGCGGTTCAGACATTTTATCCGGCACACCAAATCTTCTTTAATGTAAAAACTCTATATATGCACAAATCTGTTATTGCCCCTTACTAAGGATTCTCTGTACACATAACAGTATTTAGGCATGCTATATATTGTAAATAAAGCAATTCATCGGGTTAAGAACAATTAAAAAGCCCGGCATTTTGCCGGGCTTTCCTGTTCGTTTATTGATATACAAGGGTTCGGTGGTTAGTTTTGTGGGTCGGTGGTTTCACCTTCCACTTCGTCGGCATCTGTTGTATCAGTTGTGTCAGTTGTTGTGGTGTCCGAACCATTTTGTGTTTTGCGGGTTCCGCGTAAGTCAATTACTTTTCGGGCCTGGAAATATTCGTTGTAAAAGGTCGGATATTTTCCATTTCGGTACATCCATTTTTCAACCCGCGATATCAAATCCTTAACCCGGTCGATCAAGTTGTTAACCCGGTCGATCAATTTGACAACCCGTCAGTATAAATCGTTAACCCGCATGATCAAATCGTTAACCCGCATGATCAATTTGACAACCCGTCAGGTTGAGCTGACAACCCGTCAGTATAAATTGTTAACCCGCCCGATCAAATCGTTAACCCGCATGATCAATTTGACAACCCGTCAGGTTGAGCTGACAACCCGTCAGTATAAATCGTTAACCCGCCCGATCAAATCGTTAACCCGCCCGATCAAATCGTTAACCCGGTAGATCAATTTGACAACCCGTCAGATCGAGCTGACAACCCGTCAGTATAAGCGGATAACCCGCTATTATAAACCGTTAATAGTCTACGAAAACCAGAAAACAGAAAAATATAAAAAGTCTGCCGGACTCTTGCTATTGGCTATTGGTTGGCAATGACAAGCTCCCATAACGGATGATAAAAAAAACATAGCTCTTAACCCTATTTGTCAGAATCTCAATTAACAACCCAGGCATTTCAAATCCGTGTATAATGTAAAACCGGCTTCTGACTGCCCAAAAGCAGACATCAGCCGGTTACTCACAACTTTATTACCTACCTTTTCACCTAACGAATCAGTACTATCCTTCCCGTCATCCAGCTATCGGGTTTATATTCATAACGGATAAAATATACGCCCATTGGATATGGCGTTAAATCGAGAGTGGTTTCAGTTTCGCCTGATACACTATGTCTCAGAATAATTTTGCCTGAAACGTCACACACATAGAAATCACTTAATTCTTCTTCCGATACAATATGGATAATTCCTGTTGTTGGGTTTGGAAAACATTTCCATTCAAAAGATTTTTTATCCTGAACTTCTATCGGATCATTAACGGAATTTGTTGTATCGGTAATCTCTGTCGAATCAATTTCAGGAACGTATTCTTTTGATTTTATTACCAACGTATCAGCTTGTGGGAGATCGGCTGTTACCGAGCAATTGGTTGAACTGGTATATTGTATGATTAGCCTTATTAGCAGATCATTCAGCAATTCAACGGTATATTCGTCGGTAGTTGGTTTAATATGTGAATCGCCAATTCCGCTATCATCTGTGAGGAAAACATAGGTTCCATTGGTAAGTAAGGCAATGGCCCGCATCAGAAATTCGGTACTTTTATCGATACCACTGCAGGTGACAGGTACAATTCTTATTCCTTTCAATGCTGCGGTTTGTATAACACGTTTTAGATTATTCTTTACCGAAGGATCATCATGAGGGGGAGCATCGAGAATTAGAAAGACAACTTTAACCATTGCACTATCGCTCCAGCTGAAATGATTTACAACTGTATCCAGCGCTGCTTCGACTGCTTCGGGTGTGTCGCCACCACCATCGGCCGAATTTTCCCTGATAAAATCGATTACATCGCTATGCCGGGCTGTCAAATCGCTTTTCTTTGTGAGATAAGAATCTCCGTTATCGCGATAGAACAAACAGCCCAGGTTGATAGTATTACCGGGCAAGGTATCTTTTAGCCTTCCCATTATGTTGTCAAGTTCTGCTTTCAGATAATTAATTTCATCGGACATTGAGCCGGTTGCATCTACAACAAAGGCAATATCTATTGTTCCTGGTGACGAACATTCTGCCGGAATGGTTATCATATTTACACCATTGTGAAACGAATGTACATTTTTATTTGTGAACGACTGATTTTTGTATTCTGCAACGATTTCGAGCCTGGATTCTTTTACTTTATCGGATTTAAAGGAGTTTGCCCATAACTCGGCTTTACCTGTATTGTCAGTCATGGCCTGCCAGATTGTTGTGTCGCCATAAACCAGCTTTATTTTAGCACCGGTTATTGGAAAACCATCTTCCGATTTTACCTGAACGGAATAACGATTATCGGTATTTATTCCCCATGTATTAACATACTGGTTCAGCTCACCCTCAGTAATATCATTCCATAGTTCCCATTTTCCAAAGTCATTGATTTCACCTGCAGTGAGTAACCCGGCACCTGGTTTTCGCGAGTCTTCTGTTAACTCAGAATCATAACTCCTTTCTTCCATAATGTACATTTCGGAAGGTTCTGACCCTACAACTTCAGGTACTGCATATTTTACAGCTGACAAAGCTTTAATTGGTTTACCCGGGGAAATGCTACCGGTTACATCTTTCTTTTTTGTAACGGCATAACCAACAGTTACAACTTCTTCAAGTGAGACAATATCCTGGGCCATAATGATTCGCAATTCGGGAGTTTCATGTGTTACAATCTTTTCTTCGGTAATATACCCGATAAAGCTGAATACAAGGGTACTCAGATCATCAGAAACAGCAATAACAAACTTTCCGTTTATATCGGTAATAGTGCCTTGTGTTGTACCTTTGATTATAATAATTACGCCCGGAATCGGGTTACCGTCAACATCTGCTACGGTTCCGCGGATGGTGTATTTTTGTGCTGAAATCCATTGCATTGCGATTAAGCTTAGGATTATAAGAGTGAAAATTTTCTTTTTCATAATCTTTGTTTTTTATAGAAGATTCAAAAAATAGTTCGATTCCATAAAAAGGATTCATTTTTTTGTTCTTTATGTATTGACCTCAGGGAAAAGGGGAACCCCCAAAAAAAATCAGGATTTATTTTTACTTCTTTAACAGATCTGGCTTTAGCCATTCAATTAGACCCTTACGCTTCCATGCCTTGTTTCGTGTCCTCTCGGATCAAACACTTTATTTTTTATGGTTACATATTTCTATAGTTTCAGGATCAAAGTCTTCGCTAAGCAAGCCTTTCTCCGACCTGAAGGGCGAAGTTAACACCTCTGTTGACAAATTCCGGTTAAATTTTCTCATGTATAAAATTTCAATTTTCATTTCTCAAAACAATGCGTTATATTTAAACCAAATAACCCGAAAATAATATACAATATGAAAATACTCAGGTTTTTTATAATTGGAACTATTGTCCTGACAGCTTGTAAGGGTAAAACTACAACCGAAGAAAATGCTGTAGTACCTGTTTCCGAAAGTACTGAAGGTAATATTACCGTATTATGTATAAGTGATGGAGTGGCATTGCGCGAAGAACCCAAAAAAGATGGGAAATGGATTTCATCTCTGAATATGGGCGAAACAATGATTTACTTAGATAAAACAGAAGCCGATCCGGCAGATGCCAAACAGGAATTCTGCTATGTTGAGCTTACCGATGGTTCAAAAGCATGGGCTCGTACCTATGGTGTTTTAATTGGTGCAAAACCTGCTGCTATTGTAAGTGAAACCCCTGTTTATAAGCGTCCGGATTTGGTAAACAAAACGGAAAAGGTATTTAAACCCATGGAATTTGTCGGAATTATAACGGAGAAAGACGATTGGGTTGAAGTTGTTGGAGCAAATAAAATTAAGAAAGGCTGGATAAAAAAACAAAAACTTTCTCTTGTTCAGGAAGATATTGCCGTGGCTACTATGGCTCAAAAATCATTGTTGGATAAAAACGGGAATATTGTGAATGAAAAAATTGCCAAATTTCTGGAGGACTTACCATATCAGAATTCACAATTTACCGGATACCTTCAAACTTTACTTGACGAACAAACCGGTGCAGCTATTGAAGAATCCATCGAAGGATACGAAAATACAGAAGGAACTGAAAACGTAGTTACGAATGAAGGTGACTGACACAATTCTATAAAAAAATAAAAAAACTGCAAATCCAATAAAAGATATGCAGTTTTTTTATTTCAATTTGACCGATATTCCAATACATTAGTGATTGCGTAAACGAGTAGATAACGAACACCTGTCTCCCTCGGTTGGAACAGGAACTATAAAAGAGATTACTTTACATCAAACAGCCTCGCCCCAACCTGCGGTTATTAACTAATATTCCAATCTTTGTTTGCTGGAAAATTTTACTGTCTGCAATTTGAGTTAAATAAATACTAAAAAATGTTTATTTTCACACCTCAACTTTTTCATATTTTTTTACTCCATGGCAAAACAAAAATCTGTAACCCAAAAACCAGTGATAAATGATACCTGGTCTTTTCCAAACCTCGATAGTAAGTTTGAAAAAAAACAAGATCTTCTGTTTTATATTTCAATAGGTCTTTTGATATTGTTCTGCATTTGTTTATTCGATGTTCGAATTGATGAAGGTGGCGATGATTCGGATTATTTGTATACCGCAAAAAAGTTTATTGAGGGTAAAGCATTTCCCGGTTGGCATGGAGCATTCTATTCTATTTTAATCGGCTGGTGTATTAAATTATTTGGCTTTCACCTGGTACTCTTTAAGTTCTTTTCTATGTTGTTTTTGGTAGGCCACCAGGTTTTTCTATACTTATCACTTAAAAACCGTATCTCACCATTTCTGTTAAGCATTGTGCTTTTAATAGTAAGTGTTAACAGTGGAATTACTTATTTTGGCAGTCAAACATATACCGAGGCCTTTTACATGTTTCTTCAAAGCCTTTTCTTTTATGTATTTCTTAAGTATATCTACGACAACCCTAACAATTTCGAGCACTTGAAAAAAAAGTGGTCAGCATATCTGGCCTTGGGGGCATGTATTTTTATGCTGGCAACTACCCGTAATGTTGGTGTTGTAGCC
>JAHEEB010000145.1 GCA_024640925.1 Bacteroidota bacterium
AAGCCTTTGAATGAGAAGGCCTTCAACCTGCGAATGAACATCTTCAATCCCCTCATCGATGGAAAACTTCCCAACTGCTATTTCAGAATAGATACCAATCAGTTCCTTTTGTAATACAACATAGTCCGATTTTTCAAGCAGTCCAACTTTTTCGAGCATAGCGATATGTGCGAGCGAACCCAGCACATCAAAGGGGGCCAAAAGCATATCCAGCTCACGATCGCGGCCAACCGTAAAATTCTCGATAAGTTTATTTACCTCAATGCCTTTGTCCCAGAGTTTCATATGTGTGTTTTTATTTTATAAGAAACAATATAAAACACCCAAATAATCTTTTGTTTAAACTTTTTATATGGGTGTTTTATAAAAAAATATTCCGATTAAAAAATTGAACGTTTCTGTTGTTTTAAAATAGCATTGTGAGCCATCAGTCGAATGGCATTGATCTTAATGAAACCTTCGCTGTCTTTTTGATCAAATCCTCCGGCAATGTCCATACTCGATAAATCCTTGTTATATAATGAACTTGGGGACTCGCGGCCGTTGATCAGTACATTTCCTTTGTATAAAGTAACATATACAACACCATCAATTAATTCCTGGCTCTTATTCATGGCTGCCATTAGAAAATCCATTTCCGGGCTGAACCAAAATCCATTGTAAACTAGCTCTGCAAAAACGGGAGACAACATATTGCGTAAGCGCATAACTTCGCGGTCCATTGCAATACCTTCGATATCCATGTGTGCTTTTATAAGAATTTCGCCAGCAGGAGTTTCATAAACACCGCGTGATTTGATTCCTACAAAGCGGTTTTCGACCATATCAAGCAACCCGACACCATTCTCACCCCCTATTTTGTTAAGGTACATAAACAAATCCAATGGTTTTTTCTTTGTTGTGCCATCGTCGGTATTAACAACCTTAACCGGTATACCATCTTTAAAATGGATTTCTATATGAGTTTCCTTATCAGGAGCATCCTGCGGAGCCACCATTTTTGTAAGGATATCTTTTTCAAATTTAAATTTCGGATCTTCGAGAATACCTGCTTCATGACTGATATGCATCAGGTTGTCATCTTCGCTGTATGGTTTTTTTAACGATGCCTTAACAGGAATTTTGTGTTTTTCGGCATAGTTGAGCATATCCGTGCGACCTTTGAATTCATCAAGGAACTCACGCATTTTCCAAGGCGCAAGAACCTTTATTTTTGGATCAAGAGCATAAAAACCAAGTTCAAAGCGTACCTGGTCGTTCCCTTTTCCGGTAGCTCCGTGAGAAACAAATGCAGCTTTCTCCTTATGTGCAATTTCGATATGCTTTTTAGCAATAACTGGTCGTGCCAGAGCTGTACCCAAAAGATATCGGCTCTCATACATAGCATTTGCTTTAATTGCATGAAAAATGTAATCTGTAACTAGTTCTTCCTTCAGATCTTCAATATATACTTTAGTTGCACCAATAGCCAGAGCCTTTTTACGAACTTCTTCGAAATTATCATCCTGACCTACGTCTGCTACATAGGCAATTACCTCATAGCCTTTATCAATTAACCATTTAAGAATTACTGAGGTGTCAAGACCTCCACTATAAGCCAGTACAACTTTTTTGTTTTCCATATGTTTAAATTTCAGTATGTACAAAAAAAATAATTGAGCCCGAAAAGGATTCTTTCTTTCCGGCCTCTAAGGTTTTATTAAAATTACTATTCGATTTTATCTTTTAGTTCCGGAATAATTAAAACAAGTGTATTTTTTACATCCCTCTCCGATACATTATCATTTGGGATAATTAAGATAGTATCATCACCGGCAATGGTACCAACTATTTCGAAAGGGGCCGAACGATCAATAAGAGAGGCAATGCTACTGGCATAGCCAGGCATGGTTTTTATAATTCCAAGGTGGTTAGCAAACTGAATCGACATAAATCCCTGGGCAGCATAGCTCTCTGCAACCTCATTACTATGAGCCATATGTTGATCAGGTAATTCATATATATATCCCTTTTCCAAATCGGAAATTTTATTTACTTTTAAAAACTTTAAATCGCGAGATAAAGTGGCTTGTGTATAATTTAATCCTCGCTTTTCTAAAAGGCTTAACAATTCTTCCTGGCAAGCTACTTTATTATTAGCAATAATCTCTTTGATAGCCAACAATCTTTCAGTTCTGTTGCTCATTTGAATAATTATTCAGATCGACTGCAAATTTATACATTTTTTCAATAAAAACAATACCATTCAAACAAAATATTTGTACTTTTGCGCCTGCATAATAAAGGATGATATTAATGGATAAATCAATCAAAAAAGTTGTTGTATTAGGATCTGGTGCACTCAAAATTGGCGAAGCTGGAGAATTTGACTATTCCGGATCTCAGGCATTAAAGGCGCTCCGTGAGGAAGGTATATCTACAGTACTTATAAACCCGAATATTGCAACTGTTCAAACCTCGGAAGGTATTGCAGATAAAATATACTTCTTACCCGTAACCCCCTATTTTGTAGAGAAAATTCTTGAAAAAGAAAAGCCCGATGGGATTTTACTCTCCTTTGGTGGACAAACTGCCCTCAATTGCGGAACAGAGTTATTTAAAAACGGAGCTCTTGAAAGGCACAATGTTCGGGTTTTAGGGACTCCCGTGAGAGCAATTATGGATACCGAAGACCGTGATTTGTTTGTAAAAAAACTCAACGAGATTCAAGTTGATACAATAAAAAGTCTTGCAGTTACCAATGTTGAAGATGCAATTAAGGCAGCCGAAGAAGTAGGTTACCCGGTTATTATCAGGGCTGCTTACACATTGGGTGGACAGGGTTCCGGATTTTGTAACAACAATGATGAACTCCGGAAACTTGCTGACAAAGCATTCTCATATTCCCCACAAATTCTTGTCGAAAAATCGTTAAAGGGCTGGAAAGAAGTGGAATATGAAGTAGTACGCGACTGTTTTGATAATTGCATCACAGTCTGTAACATGGAAAACTTCGACCCGCTGGGTATACACACTGGTGAGAGTATTGTTGTAGCACCTTCACAGACATTAAGTAACTCTGAATATCACAAGTTGCGAGAACTCTCTATCCGTATCATTCGTCATATCGGAATTGTAGGTGAATGTAATGTCCAGTATGCACTTGATCCAAAATCGGAAGATTACCGTGTCATTGAGGTTAATGCCCGCCTTTCTCGCTCAAGTGCTCTTGCATCGAAAGCAACAGGTTATCCGCTTGCCTTTGTGGCTGCTAAACTCAGCCTTGGATACGGACTACATCAATTGAAAAATTCTATTACCAAGACTACTCCTGCATTTTTTGAGCCAGCACTTGATTATATTGTATGTAAAATTCCCCGTTGGGACCTGAACAAATTTATTGGGGTCTCAAAACAGATTGGCTCCAGCATGAAGAGTGTGGGCGAAGTAATGGCTATTGGCCGCACTTTTGAAGAAGTAATTCAGAAAGGATTACGGATGATTGGCCAGGGAATGCATGGCTTTGTTGCCAATCGGGATCTTGTATTTGATGATATCGATAAAGAGCTTCAGGAACCCACCGATATGCGTATATTTGTGATTGCAGCTGCCCTCGAAAAAGGATATTCGATTGAGAGGTTACATGAGCTTACAAAAATAGATCCCTGGTTTCTCAGTAAACTGAAAAAAATATTTACCCTGAAGAATGAACTTGACACTTACAATTCTTTAGAACAATTGCCCCTCGACTTATTAAAGAAGGCTAAAATTTATGGCTTTTCCGATTTCCAGATTGCCAGATCGGTATTGAAAGACGAAAACGAATTCATGGAAGATGACCTTCTTAAAGTCCGCGATTTCAGAATATCGAAAGGAATTATTCCCTGCGTTAAACAAATTGATACCCTGGCAGCTGAATTCCCGGCTCAGACTAACTATCTGTACTTGACATATAGCGGTTCGGCAAATGATATCCGGTATGATGACAAAGATAAATCTGTAATTGTACTCGGTTCCGGGGCTTATCGAATCGGAAGTTCCGTAGAGTTCGATTGGTGCAGTGTAAATGCATTGAATACTGTGAATAAAGAAGGGTATCGCTCCGTAATGATTAATTACAATCCGGAGACAGTAAGTACCGATTATGATATTTGTGATCGCCTTTACTTTGATGAACTTACCCTAGAAAGAGTTTTAGATATTATTGATCTCGAAATGCCAATGGGAGTTATTATATCTGTAGGCGGACAGATACCAAACAACCTGGCTATGCGCTTGCACAACAGGCATGTTCCGATTCTCGGTACCTCCCCTTTAAATATTGATATGGCAGAAAATCGACATAAGTTTTCAAGTATGTGCGATGAACTGGATATCGATCAGCCTCGTTGGAAAGAGCTTTCTACTATTGAAGATATAAACAGGTTTGTTGACGAGGTAGGTTTCCCGGTATTAATACGACCTTCCTATGTACTTTCAGGTGCTGCCATGAATGTCGTTTCAAATAAGGACGAAATGGAACACTTCCTCAAACTTGCTGCAAAAGTCTCGAAACAATACCCTGTTGTGGTTTCGGAATTCATTCAACAGGCAAAAGAAATTGAAATCGATGCTGTAGCAAAAGACGGACAGCTTGTTGCCTATGCAATAAGCGAACATGTTGAATTTGCCGGTGTACATTCGGGCGATGCCACAATGGTATTCCCTGCTCAAAAAATATATTTTGAAACCCAGCGACGTATAAAACGCATAAGCCGTAAGATTGCCAAAGCCTTACAAATAAGCGGGCCTTTTAATATTCAATTCCTTGCTAAGGACAATGATATTAAAGTTATTGAATGTAATTTGCGTGCTTCACGCAGTTTCCCTTTTGTATCAAAGGTTTTGAAGACTAACTTTATTGAACTTGCTACACAGGTAATGCTTGGAAAAGAAGTTGAAAAACCTAGTTCTACCATTTTCGATATTGATTATCTTGGAGTTAAAGCTCCGCAATTTTCGTTCTCCCGCTTATCAAAAGCCGATCCGGTTTTAGGTGTTGATATGGCCTCTACTGGCGAAGTTGCTTGCATTGGAAGCGACTTTTACGAAGCCATTCTGAAATCAATGCTGTCCGTTGGTTACAACTTTCCAAAGAAAAATATCCTGTTATCAACTGGCCCAACACGTTCAAAAACTGAATTACTCAACAGTTGCCGGTTACTTGTTGACAAGGGATACAATTTATTTGCTACCAAAGGTACTGCCGAATTCCTTGAACGAAATAATGTTCCAAGTACCATACTCCACTGGCCCGACGAAGATGTACAGCCAAATACTCTCGATTATTTGAAAAATAAAAAAATTGATTTGGTTATAAATATTCCAAAAAATCTTTCGTCAAATGAATTGAGCAACGATTATACAATACGCCGCAGTGCTGTAGATTTTAATATTCCCCTGATTACAAACGACAGGCTTGCAAGTGCCTTTCTGACTGGCATTTGTAAACTTTCAATTGATGACATCCAGATAAAAAGCTGGGATGAATACAAACTAGATCCAGATAAATTCTGATGGCATTTGACTGGCTTAATATTGCAAAAAGATTACAGTCAATTGCACAGGCAGGGATCGAATTCGGGCATGATAAGTTTGATCTGGAACGATATCAGATGATTCGTGATTTAAGTGTTGAAATAATGCAACACCATACTGATACTCCGATTGAGAAAATTATTGAACTTTTTGCATCGGAAAAAGGTTACCAAACCCCAAAAGTAGATGTAAGAGGTGTCGTATTCCGTGAAGGAAAAATACTGATGATTCAGGAGGGTAGTGATCAAAAATGGGCTCTCCCCGGAGGTTGGGCTGATGTTGGGTATACACCGCTCGAAGTAACTAAAAAAGAGGTCTGGGAAGAGGCTGGAATTGAGGTAGAACCAAAACGTTTATTAGCAGTTTTCGATAAAATGAAACACGGGCACCCACCTGATAAATACCATATTTATAAGCTTTTTATACTATGTGAGGATAAGGGTGGTGAAATAAAACCTGGGATGGAGACTATGAACGCCAAGTGGGTAAGCAGAAATGAAACTATGCCTCTTTCTACTCCACGTCTAACAAAGGAAGAATTGGACATTATGTTTGAGTTTCTCGATAATCCGGAGAAAGTTGTTCTGTGTGATTAACTTTGTAAAACAGCCTAAGGAATAATCTTCACCTCTTTCTGTTCAATCATTTCCTGCAATTGACTCAGAAGAGCCAGTTCCTGTTTATCGACATGTCCGTCTGCGGAAGCAAGAGAAAGAATTGCCTCATATTCTTTGTGTGTAATCAGGTGATCCTCAATTGCTCTCTCAATTAGTTCCTTTAATTTAACTGAACTTTTGCTTAGTTTCATATGGTTTATTGTTTAGAATAAAATTACTCATGTTTTTTATTTTCATGTAAACTTTTCCATTCTATTTTCGTTTCGTTTTCTTATTTCTTTTACTCTGCGACCAGGCTTCTTCCTTCAGCGGTTTTACATATTTCTTTTCAGAAGCTCTTAGAACCGGAGGGAAAAGTTTTTCGACCAGATAAGGTTTTCCTATACGAACTAACCGTTCACTTATGTTTTTCCTGGTTTCACTTTTATACCAAAAGAAATACATCTTTTGATTTAGTTTCTCTTCTTTTGTCCTTGCAGAATATATCTTTTCGAGAGTATATGGATGATATCCGGAGTAATATATCTCTGTGGCCATAGTCATTGGAGTGGGCGTAAAATCCTGTACTTGTTCAAGGTGGAAATCAAGTTCTTTTGTTTCTATAGCAAGCATGGCCATATCCTCCTCGGCACTGGCAGGATGACTGGAAATAAAATAGGGTATAATCTGCTGTTTCAGGCCAGCTTTTTTATTTATTTCTTCGAAGGTTTTCTTAAACTTTTTGAAATAATTAAAAGAGGGCTTTCTCATTAAGTCTAACACATGCTTTACTGTATGTTCAGGGGCAACTTTTAAACGGCCCGAAACATGATTTTCAATCAGCTTTTTTGTGTACCTCCTGTGGCTTATTTTTTCTTCCTCCGAAGCATTATCGTTCAACAACATATCATACCTGATGCCACTACCTACAAAAGCTTTCTTAACTGTTGGTAATTGTTCAATGGCCATATAAATATCAAGCATGGCACTGTGATTTGTATCGAGATTTGAACAAACCGTTGGAAAAATACAGGACGACCTTTTGCATCGTTCACAGGTTTGCAGGTTTTTTCCCCTCAGCTTATACATATTGGCACTTGGACCTCCCATGTCAGAGATATACCCTTTAAATCCCGGCATCTGTGTAATTTGGGTGGCTTCCTTTAAAATCGATTGTTTCGAACGAGAAACAATGTATTTCCCCTGATGTGCAGAAATTGTGCAAAATGCACAACCCCCAAAACAGCCCCGGTGAATGTTAATTGAGAACTTAATCATTTCAAAGGCAGGAATTGTATCTTTACTGCTGTACCGCGGATGTGGAAGGCGCGTATAAGGTAAATCGTAATATTTATCGAGTTCACCATCATTCATTGGTGCAGATGGCGGATTAATAACAATACGGGAACTTCCACACCTTTGAATGATTCGATTGGATTTCCATTTGTTTGATTCTTCTTCGATTATCTTAAAATTCGAAGCATAAACTTTTTTATTTTCGAGGCATTGTTCATGCGAGGCCAGCTCAACATCTCCCCAACCTTTAACAGTTGGCAGGGAATCGCCATCGGATAATAAATAGGCTGTTTGCTGAATGGACCTTATGGAATGAAAAGGAACACCTTGTTTTAAAAGCTTTACTATTTCTGTCAACGGCTTTTCGCCCATACCATAAACGAGCAAATCAGCGCCACTGGTAATAAGTATACCCGGGAATAGTTTATCCTGCCAATAATCGTAGTGGGTTACCCTTCTTAACGATGCTTCAATACCACCAATTATTATAGGAGTTTCCGGGAATAGCTCTTTTAAAATTTTAGAATAAGTAGTAACAGCGTAATCTGGCCTGTAGCCTGCTTTTCCACCCGGAGTATAAGCATCGTCTGAACGTAAACGCTTGTTAGCGGTATAGTGGTTCACCATTGAATCCATGCACCCTGCTGTTACGCCAAAAAACAATCTGGGTTTTCCAAG
>JAHEEB010000146.1 GCA_024640925.1 Bacteroidota bacterium
TTTCATTCGCTGGTAATGGGTTGAACAATTTTCGCAATATTTAATAACCTGAAACTCACAAAAAATCCCGAATTGTGTATTGCAGATTCGTTAATCTCAAAACGAATTTGATTGTTTAGAGTATAAAAATTAATATGGACACCCTGTTCGGCATAACCTTTAGTATCACTAATTAGCAACACCGAATTTTCTTTTGCAACCTTAATTATTTGAAACAGGTATTTATCATTATTCCCAGGAATAAAAAGAATATCAACAAGTCCTATGCTATCAAGATCATATATATGCTTGATTTTTACAGGTCTGTTTTCTACAAAATAATTTGAATAGATTGACTCAAGTTTTCCGTTAAAGGGATCCTGATTAAAAATGCCAATACTAAAATAAGGTGTATCATTATTTTCAGGCCACTCAATAAAATGGGTAAATTTTTCCAACCATATTGCTTTTAATGTATATTCATCGATTTCCTGCGAATATAAAAGCGATGAAGTAAACATTAGAAATGTAAAAGGCACAGTATTTTGCAATAATTTCATCTGATTGGACACCCTCCTAAATATAGTCATTCTAAAGTAAACATATTTTTTAAAATTCTATTATCGAAATTAAATATCAATAAAACAAAGATGAAAAGATTAATACTTAATACAGATCAACCGGAATTTATCTGTTTATATACTATATACTCATAGGTATCTTTTATTTATCCTTCTTTATAAAAATTCAGTTCTGTTTCGTGCATAGGAAATATTTTTTATTTGTTCACCCCCCCCTTTTTTTATTTAGCTTTTTATTATTTTTTTATATTTTATATTGTTTTTGTTTCTTTTTAATAGGGGTTATTTATTTTTTTACTATTTTTGTAAGGTCAATCGATTAATAACTTAAAAATTGTTACTATGAAAAATTCCAGAGTTTTTTTATTAGTGAGCATTGCGCTTTTTACAGGCTCGTTCTCATTAGTTCTGGCACAGGAAGAGGAGAAAAAACCCTCACCATTTACTGTTAGCGCCGATATATATAGTAATTATATCTCTATCCCTGTATCCGGCTCAGTAATTCTCAACCCGGAAAAAGAACAACTCTATGTAGTTGCAGGTCTTTCTTTCTGAAACAGTGATTTGTATTGTCAAATTTTAAAATTAGGATGTCATGAAAAAAAATAAGTTTTTATGTTTATTGTTCTTATTGCTCTTGGGAGCAGGTTCGATCTATGGACAGGAAAGCACACCCGCTGTTGATACGGGTATAACTTCGTGGATGCTCACTTCAACTGCACTCGTATTACTCATGGTTCCAGGACTCGCAATGTTCTATGGCGGTCTGGTCCGCTCAAAAAACGTTTTGGGTACAATGATGCATAGTTTTGTAGCTATGGGAATAATGAGTGTTTTATGGGTAATTCTTGGATATTCAATGAGTTTTGGAAAAAATGTTCTTGGTGGTTGGTTTGGCTGGAACTGGGACTATTTTTTCTTAAAAGGAATTGACGAAAATATTACTTCTTCTGGAATTCCGGAGTATGTTTTTTCAATGTTCCAGGGTAAATTCGCCATTATTACTCCTGCTCTGATAGCTGGTGCTTTTGCTGAAAGAGTTTCTTTTAAAGGATACGTGGTTTTCATAGCTTTATGGGGCATTCTGGTTTATAACCCTTTATGCCACTGGGTATGGGCTCCTGATGGATTTTTGTTTAATATGGGAGCTATGGGAGCAATCGATTTTGCTGGTGGAACTGTTGTACATATTGCTTCCGGCGTAAGTGGTCTGATAGCTGTAATCTACCTTGGAGCACGAAGAGGTCATCCAGTACTTCAGTCAGCACCCAGTAACCTCACTATGACAATGATTGGAGCAGGACTACTATGGGTTGGTTGGTTTGGATTCAATGCTGGAAGTTCCATTAACAGTGGCTTATTAACTGCTCAAGCATTGACGGCAACCCAGGTTGCTGCTGCTACCGGAGCTGTTTCATGGATGATAATCGAAGCTTTACACCAGGGAAAAGCAACAGCTCTTGGATTCGCATCCGGAATTCTGGCTGGTCTTGTTGCCATTACTCCCGCTGCCGGGGTAGTTCAACCGACAGGAGCAATTGCTCTGGGTATCGCTGCTTCTTTTGTTTGTTATTTTGCAATTACTTTGAAAAACAAACTGGGATACGATGATAGTCTTGATGCTTTTGGTATACATGGTGTAGGAGGAATAGTTGGTTCAATAATACTTGTTTTCTTCATTAGAAAAAGCTGGATGGCCAGCGCTGCAGCAGCTGCCGGTGGTACATGGACAATCATTCAGCAGTTAGGCGTTCAGTTAGCGGCTGTTGGTATAGCTATTGCCTATGCTGCTATTATGACCTTTATTCTTGTATGGATAGTCAATAAGTTTGTTGGATTAAGGGCTTCTCCGGAAGCTGAAATGCAGGGTCTCGATCACACCTATCATGGTGAACAAGGCTATGGTATGTTGAATCCCAGGTAGTTCTAACTTAAAAAATGATTGAATATGAAATTAATAACAGCCATTATAAGAGAAGCAAAGCTTGATCAGGTTCGTGAAGCTTTGATTGAAGCAGAAATCACCCGTATTACTGTAAGTAAAGTATCCGGACATGGTCAACAATTCAGCGAGGAAATCTATCGGGGTAGAAAGGTTATACCAAACCTTATCCCAAAAGTAAGGCTTGATATTGCAGTAAATGATGATTTTGTAAACATAACTATTGATACCATCATAAAATCAGCCAGAACCAATTCAAAAGGTGAAGTTGGCGATGGCAAAATATTTATAACAAACCTCGAAGAGTGCATCCGAATAAGAACAGGAGAAAAAGGAGGTTCTGCTATTTAAACCTGAAGATATCTTAATTTTTGTTTGCTAGTTTTTAGTTGCGATTGAAGAGGTTGTCCATTAGGGCAACCTTTTTTATTAACTGATAAAAAAGTATCACAATAAAAAAGACCGCTCTTCTTAAAGTGCGGTCTTTTATTTCCCAAAAAGGGATAGATATATAAACGGATTAAGGTGCGGGATGTGTTGCTATTACGTCTTTCAGAAGTTTCTGAATTTCTTCTTCAGACATTTCATGTTTCGTTAATTGACCACTCATGTATTTGTCATAACCTGTAAGATCCATAAGTCCGTGACCACTGAAACCAAACAGAATAACTTTTTCTTTACCCTCCAGGCGGGCTTTTTCAGCCTCGCGAACAGTAGCAGCAATAGCATGAGTTGTTTCGGGTGCGGGTATTATCCCTTCGGTACGGGCAAATAATAATCCTGCCTTGTAGCATTCCAGCTGATCAATAGCCATCGGACTGGCCAGACCATCAATCACAGCCTGAGAAACCAGTGGTGCCATACCATGATAACGCAGACCACCAGCATGAATAGGTGCAGCTACAAAGCCAGCTCCTAATGAATGCATAGGTAAAAGCGGGGTCATTTTACCGGTATCGCCATGGTCATATACAAATGGAGCTCTTGTAAGTGTAGGACACGATGTCGGTTCAACCGGTATAATATCCATCTTTGCTCCGTTAATTTTATCAATCATAAAAGGAAATGACAAGCCGGCAAAATTACTTCCACCGCCTGCACAGGCAATAACTACATCAGGTAGTTTTTCACCTGCTATCTTAAGTTGTTTCTTTGCTTCCTGTCCAATAATAGTCTGGTGAAGCATAACATGATTTAAAACGCTTCCTAATGAATACCGGGTCTGTCCTGTTGGATCAGTAACAGCTGCCTCAATAGCTTCAGTTATTGCAATCCCCAATGAACCAGGGGTATCTGGGGTTTCGGCTAAAACTTTACGTCCAAATGCTGTTTCATTGCTCGGACTGGGTATGCAAATACCGCCCCAGGTCTGCATCATAAGTTTTCTGAAAGGTTTCTGATCAAAACTAATTCGTACCATAAAAACCTTACATTCAAGCCCCAGCAGCGAACAGGCAAATGCCAATGCACTACCCCATTGACCTGCGCCTGTTTCAGTAGTTAATTTCTTAATACCGAATTGTTTATTATACCATGCTTGTGGAACAGCTGTATTGGGTTTATGACTCCCCGCCGGAGAAACACTCTCATTTTTATAATAAATGCGGGCAGGAGTTTTTAATGCCTTTTCAAGAGCATATGCTCTATGTAAAGGTGTCGGACGCCATCTGGCTAATATTTCGAGAACTTCTTCGGGTATATCAATCCATCGTTGTGTGCTTACTTCCTGTTCGATAAGGTTCATAGGAAATACAGGTGCAAGCATATCAGGTGATATTGGCTTTCCATCAGGACCAAGAGGTGGTTTTAGTCCTGATGGTAGATCTGCCGCAATGTTATACCACTGCCGGGGCATATCCTTCTCATCCAACAGAATTTTAGTAACTCTAGTCATAATGATTCTTATAAAACGGGTTTTACGTTTAGTTAATAAATCGGCTTACAAAAATAATGTTCCATTCCAAATAACCAAATTATCTATAGACGAATAAATAAAAATCCCTTTTAATGGACATTACAAGTAACCTTTTTATTTATAAAAACAGAACTTTTTTTAATTATTTATACGTGTTTGTATTCCTTACCTTGTTATTAAGATAAAGCATTGCTAATTTTATGACGATAAATCAAGATAATCTGGTGAAGCAGGAACAGCTTATTAAACAGTTGCGTGAGGGCCATGAGCGTGCATATGAAGCACTCTTTACAACCTATTATAAAGAACTGGTCATTCATGCCAACAGGTATCTGTATGATATGGAAATATCAAAGGAGATAGTTCAGGATTTGTTTGTAAACCTTTATGAAAAAAGGCATAATATAGAAATTAACTCATCCCTCAGGTCATATTTATACAGAGCTGTGCAAAATCGCTGCATTAACCAGATAAATTCAATGAAAATCAGAGATAAGTATGTCAACTATGTTAAAACAAATAATACGGAAGAGGAAAACGTGATTGAAAAATCGATAGATGCCTCGGAGCTTGAAGCAGCTCTCTACTCTGCCATTAGCGATTTACCACCAAAATGCAGAATGATTTTCAAGATGAATCGTTTTGAAGGTTTATCAAATGGTGAAATAGCCGAAAGACTTGAATTATCGAAAAGAACAGTTGAAACTCAGATTACTAAAGCATTAAAAACGCTCCGTACAAAACTTCAACCTCTATTAGTCAATGGCATAGCTTGTTTTGCAGGGTTAATCTTATTATTGTAAACCAGGAATATGAAATACGAAATATTTAACGAAGAAGACATTGCAAAGTATTTTGCAGGTGAACTGGATGAGAAAAAAATTGAAATGATGGAAAAGTTTTTAATGAGTGATAGTGATAAAGAACAAGAAATGAACGAATTTGCCAGACTTTGGGAAAAAGCTACAGAAGTTGGTAAATACGACCAAATAGACATTAACTCCGATTGGCAAAATGTTCGCAGCCGTATGGGATTTCAATCAAAACCACGTTCATTCTCCATAAAACGAATTGTTTATGCTGCTGCAGCTGTAATTGTTCTCGTATTGGGTACTGCTGTTGTTATGAACATGATAAACAAACGGACTAATACTCCTTCATCTAACGAATATTTACAAATTGCTTCAAACGATACTCAAAGGGAAGTCGTTTTGCCTGATAGTACAATTATTTTCCTGAACCGACAAGCCAACATTGTATACAACAACAATTATGGTATTACGAATAGGGATGTTGTCCTAACCGGTGAAGCTTTTTTTAATGTTCATAAGAACAAGAAACTGCCATTTAAGGTATTCTCTGAAAGTTCGACCATTGAAGTTCTTGGAACCAGCTTTAACATAAAACCTTCGAAAAACGAGGTGACAGTTAGTGTTATAACAGGCCATGTTGCTTTCTATGAATCGACCAAAAAAGAAAACAGAGTAGAATTAATTCATGACCAGCAAACCAGATACAACTCATCAGAGCGTATTTTTGAACCTGTTAAAGTTATGGATCCAAACCTTCTGGCATGGCGTACACATAAATTATCTCTCAATAATTATACGGCTGTTCAGGCTTTTGAAGAAGTTTCTGATTATTTCGAAGTTGAACTCTCTATTGATAAACAATTAAATTTTACAGAAAAAGGACTAAAAGGCCCTATAAATGTGAGTACGCCCGAATTGGCATTTAAAGACTTGCACGATCTTGTTAATTCCGAAGAATACGAAACGATAATCCGTGGAAATAAACTTATTGTAAGAAAAAGATAAATTAGTGCGAAACAAGATTACCATAGCACTAATTACCAGTTCGTTACTTTTAACGACATTCAGGGTTTCTTTTTCGCAAGATATATTGCGAAGAAATGTCATATTAACTTTTTCTACAGCTACACACGAACAATATTTAGACTCTATTTTTAAACAAACAGGGATTGAATTTGTATATAGCGATGCTATAGGACCAAATAATTCAGATACTATAATACCAGGTAATTATACAGTTGGAGCTGTTCTTGATAGCTTGTTTGTGAATAAAAATATTTATTATGTTTTGCGCGAAGATGCAATTATCCTTTCTCCTCGTCCAAATAAAGGACAAACCGATGAAAAAATTATTATTTCAGGAAAAGTAATTAGCCATAGAAATCAGTCGGTTCCCTTTGCTACTGTTTATTTCGAAAAGAAAAGCATTGGAACTCTTGCAAATGGGGAAGGCGAATTTCGTTTTATCATTCCGCCAGACCTGGTGAAGGATACACTAACAGTCACCTGTATCGGATATGCCGATGTAAAGGTCACTCCCGAAGAATATTTAGCTGGCACACTTGAAATAAAGCTTAAAACAGTTCCTTTACAAATTAAAAGCCTCGTTATCCGCCACGAGGATCCAAATGAAATAATTGAAAAATCTTTTGAAAACCGCCACAAAAACTATTCAAGTAAACCAGTGTTGCTCACTGCCTTTTTCAGAGAAGCCTCCAAACAGGATGAAGATTATATATCCCTTTCTGAAGCGGTTGTCGAGGTTAGTAAAAGCAGTTATTCCAGTAGTGCAGAAGATTTAATCAGGCTGGTTAAAGGAAGGAATGGCACAAATACACAGAGATCTGAACTTGTTAACCTTGTTGTTGAGGGTGGTTTATACAACGGACTTCACCTCGATGTTGCAAAATATACCAGCTTTTTTTATAGCGAAACCTGTTTAAAAGAATACAATTATAAATTACTCAAGACAATAACTATTTCCGGAAGAGAAACCCATGTTATTGGATTTGATATGAAAACAGGTCAGAATGATTTTGGATTTCGTGGTAAAATGTATATCGATGTTGAAAGCATGGCCCTAATCAGGGTAGAATTCGAACTAAGCCCACAAGGTATAGATTACGCCAAGTCGGTACTTGTTAAAAAGACTCCCCGTGACTTTAAAGCAACACCGTTATATGCAAAATATGAAGTTGAATACAGGTTTTACAACAATGTATGGAACCTTTATTATGCCAAAAGTGAGATCAATATAAAAGTTGTTAAAACCCGCGGAACAAAGGATAAAGGATTCAACTGTAATTTTGTTTCAACCTCTGAATTTGTAATAACCGGACAAAGTAAAAAACCTGAAGAGCGCATCAGATTGCGTGATTCAGCTGGTCCAAATGATGTTCTCGTTGAACAAGTGAAAAATACAGGAAATTTATTCTGGAGCGAAGATAATATCATTCTGCCCGAAGAGCCTCTCTTAAACACTATATCTAAGTTACAGGAAGAAGGAATTCTAAAAACCAATAATCAGGATTTAGGGAAGGATGAATGATTTAATGGATTAATGTTAATAGGTTAATGAGTTAAAGCGTGAATACTAAAAACAGTATTGCAGGTGAGAGGGAATAATTATACTTTTGGGGTCTAATATATCCTGCTATGAAAATCATTTTATATACACTATTAATATCCTTGGTTATGCTGATGGCTTGCAATGCTGAAAAGAAAAAAGATGTGGTTGAAACCGATACCTATAATTATGTTCTTGAACAATTTGCCGATTTAAGAATTTTACGTTACCAGGTTCCTGGATTTGAGGAATTATCGCTTAAACAAAAAGAGTTAATATATTATCTCAGCGAAGCTGCACTTTGCGGCAGAGATATACTTTTCGATCAGA
>JAHEEB010000819.1 GCA_024640925.1 Bacteroidota bacterium
AAAGCTTACCAGGTTCGAAATCATACCAACCAGGAATCCATATATCAGAGAAATTGGTTTACCTGCATATCGGGCACTCATTAATGAATTATAATATGCATCGAAAGGAAGACGTTTGGTTTTAATAAGTTTAAAATTATAATTACCTGCCAACCTGGTTAATGTTTCTGGCGTTAAATGCCATAAATGCCTTGGTACATCATATGCTGCCCAGTATTTTTTATATAAACCGGCATCATAACTTGAGCAATTGGGAATGGCAATAAACAATACACCATCTTCTTTAAGGGAGTTAAAAATCCAGTTCATATAGAGCGGAGTATCCTCTAAGTGTTCAAGCACATGCCAGAGTGTAATAACATCATATTTCGATTTTTGTTCCTGCCTTAACAAATCATCTGGGCTACTTACACTCAGGCCAAAGTTTTCGGCAGCAAACTTTCGGGCATTCTCATCTATTTCCAAACCATAGCTTTCAAACCCTTTTTGTTTCACATAATTTAGAAAATACCCAGTTCCACAACCTATATCGAGCAGTGTTTTACCTTTGGTTAATTTTGATATGAGCTTCCATTTCTTATGGAGCATGAGATTTCGGACAATATGATATGCTTTATTTATAATTCCTTTTTGAGTATTGGAATGTGAAATATACGCCTCACTTTTATAATAACGCCCAATATCGGAAGTTTTCGGTGCATTGCTGGTAAATACAAAACCACATTGAGGGCACTTGGATAATATAAAGTTTTCTCCGCTAACAAAATGATCCTTACATTCAAACAGGGGTTCTGTGGATTTATTTCCACATATTATGCATGTTTTGATATTTTGTGTATCCATGAATTAATTTTGAAATTTTATGCTAAAGTATAAAAATTTATTTAGGAGTCATTCTCGATATAAGCTGGGCTAAAAGATGTTTTATCTCAAGTTCAAGAGTAAAATAATCAGCTATTTCTGGCACATTATAAATAAAAGCTATATCCAATTTCGTATTTGTCGATTTCATAATTTCAATAAGAGAGAATTTATTTTTCCTGTAAGCTTCTCTCATCCTTCGTTTTAATAAATTTCTTTTAACGGCTGTCCGATAAAGTTTCTTTGGAACACTAAAAAGGACTTTGATATCATTTTGTTCTTCAGAGTTTCTGAGGTACAAAAAACGGATGTGCTGGCTCCGAAGCCATCTTCCATTTTCAAATAACCTGTCAATATCATTTGAAAGGCATAAGTGTTCCGATTTTTTGAATGAATACCTCTTATCGTTCATGCCCGAAAGGTAGTGAGAAAATCGAATGGCAAAAAAAGTTTTAGGGTTTCTTTGTTTAGTTCTGTATTATGTTTACCAGGTAATTTTTAAATACTTGACAATTGTCTTCACAATGATTAGATTAATTTCTACTTTTGCACACTCGTAATAATTTTCGTTTACTCGCATTTAAGCTTATTTCTCAGGATGATTACTGTAAGATATTTTTTCAAAAGTTTTCTATTTCTGGTTATACTTTCCACGGTTAACATAAAAGGTTACACACAGGAAAATCAGGAATTATTAATTACGGGTAAGTATAAGAATGTTCCTTTAGATGAGGTTTTAACGACACTTGAAGCAAAATATGCTTTAAAGATTTATTACCAACCTGAATGGATTTCTAATATTACCATAAACACCGAATTTAATGATGCAACTATACATTATGTTCTCACTGAAATACTTTCGGGTAGTGCCTGTGAATTTTCTGTAATTCAGGGAAATAACATTGTATTATTACCTCACGACAAAGTATCTGTAGCGAAAGGTAAGCTTCAGAATTATGGTTCGTACCATGCCAGCCTTTATGAAGTAGGTAATCCTTCCGAGGCTGGGAAACACAGGGTTGTTGAACTCGATGGCATAGTAACGGATGGCAAAACCGGGGAGTTAATGGTAGGGACAATTATTCAGGTTGAAAATTCAAAATTTGCTGCTGTTACCGATGCGAAAGGCCATTATAACCTTGTTTTACCACCTGGACTTTATAATTTGCAGGTTGCCAGCCTTGGTTTTGAAAAGACTTCATTCAATATTAAATTGATAAGCGAAGGTTCTTTCAATATGGAGCTTTTCCAGGAATCGCAAAAAATTGACGAGGTTGTTGTTTATGCAAAGGATGCCGAAAGGAATGTGAAAAGCACCCAGATGAGTTACGTGGAGCTGAATTCTAAAATGATAAAACAATTACCTTCTGTAAATGGCGAAAAAGATATTATAAAAAGTTTTACAATGATGCCGGGTGTTCAATCAGTGGGTGAATTCGGTTCGGGGTTGAATGTTCGTGGTGGAGGTGAGGATCAAAACCTAATTCTTATCGAAGATGCACCGGTTTTCAATACATCTCATGTATTCGGACTACTATCGGTACTTAATCCGGATGTGGTGCGCGAAGTTACCTTATACAAAGGACACATTCCTCCACGGTATGGAGAAAGGGTTTCATCGGTAATGGATATTGGATTGATCGACAATGATATTAATAAATTTGGTGGTAAAGGTGGATTAGGAATATATAATAGCCGACTGATGCTCAATGTGCCCGTAGTTAAAGACCATGCTACATTTAAAGTTGCCGGGAGGTCAAGTTATTCCGATTGGATTCTTAACAAAATCCCTGATTATGACTTACAAAACAGTTCTACTTCTTTTTACGATATTACTGCTCTTTTCAATGCCGATTGGAAAAACAACCGCATTTCCATGTTCGGGTATAAAAGTCACGACAGATTCCAATATTCTGACAGTTATGCTTATTCTTATGGAAATGAACTGGGTAGTATTTCATGGCTTTCCCGTTTTTCTAAAGATTTTACAGGTAAACTGGTTGTTTCAGGTTCAAAGTATTCTGTAGAACGAGAAGATTACGGCTATGGGCAGGATGATAAAGAAACAGATTATAACCTGAACTATTATTCAGGAAAGTATCTCATTAACTATAATAAAATTCAGGGACACGATATTGAAGGG
>JAHEEB010000147.1:0-3275 GCA_024640925.1 Bacteroidota bacterium
AATTCAATCTGATATTTTTGTTGTTCAATTTCAAGGGTACGTTCCTTTACCTTCTGGGTAAGAACTTTTTTATCGTATCGTAGCTTTCTTTCCCTTAAATACATAATCAGGAAAATAGAAAGAACAATTAATGTAAATTCACTAATCTTTGCCCTCCAGGTACTCCACCATGGGGGTAGTATTTGAAATGCAAATTCAGTAGGCTTTTCTGTCCAGATACCATCGCAATTGGCAGCTAATACCTGGAAAACATATTCCCCGGGAGGTAGTTTACGATAGGGTGGTGTTTGGATATCTGTTGAAGGAATTGACCATGATTCTTCATATCCTAACAACCTGTATTTATATTTGTTTTTTTCAACAATGGTGTATTGTAATCCCACGAAATCGAAAATTAAATTATTTTTCGAATGTGGAAGCACCAGGTTAGCAGGTAACAGACTAATGCTATCAATGCCTTCAGAGAAATTGAGAATAGAAGTTGAATCGTTATATAATGCTATATTCTTAATATATACCGTAGGCGGTTTTTGACTGGTATAATCATTTTCGGGCGAATACTTGACAACCCCTTCAACTGTTCCAATCCAGATATTATCATGAGAATCCATACAAATGGCACCCAAATTTGTTTCTACAGGCAAAAAGCCCTCAAGTACCCCGTAATTCTTTATTTTTTTTGTATGAGTGTTATAGCAATCCAATCCTTTATTATGTCCAATCCATATATTGTTATTATTATCGGGCATAACAGAATAGATAACGCTGGAACCCAATCCTTCGTCAACAGATATAATCTTTGTTGAAATATTAAACTTGCTTTCAAGCACAACCGCAGTGATTCCATTATCGGTAGCCAGCCAGGCAACATCATTTTTATCAATTGTTATATCATTAATAACTTCATTGGAAAGACCATCTTTTTTCCCATAATTATGAAATTTTTTCCCATCCCAGATTGATAATCCGCCAACAGATCCACACCATATCATCCCCTTTTTATCGACATCAACACTATATAAATAACTGTCAGGAAGACCATCTTTAGCCGATTTCAAGGTATATTTATTCTCATCGTATATAATCAATCCTTTTTCTGTTGCCGCATATATTTTGTCTTTATATGTTGCCAGACTACTTGCCCATAAATCGTAATACAAGGAATACCATATAGAATCGGGAAAGTAATTGATTTTATTATTCTGCAACTTTGCCAATCCGGCAATGGCCCCTATCCAAACAGTTTTATCATTTTTCGTTTTAATAGATGCAACAGTAGATGATTGAGGTAAGCCATTTGAATTTGAATAATTCTTATAAAACTTTTCATTTCTGAATAAGGTCATGCCAGCATAAGAACCTATTAAAATATCATCGTTAAAAGATTCTACCGCAAGAATATTTTGATCGGAACCAACCAAATCCTCTTTGTATATTGTAAAAACAACCTTACCATATTTTGAAATGCCATTATTTGTTGCAAACCAAATGTTATTATTGCCATCCTCAAAAATAAAAGTTACCATATTGTCGCATAACCCATTTTCTTTGGTATAGTGAACAATATTCTTTCCATTAATCATGTATACTCCGTCTTCTGGCGTTTGAACCCATATACGGCCAAATGCATCCTGAAGAAAGTTTCTGATTTCATTGTTCCCGGTCGATAACCTTCTTTCTTTCAAAACTGTATCATTTCTGATAATGTTGATGCCTTTAAAATAGGTGCCGACATAAATATCTCCTGACGTATCCTCAAATAAGGACTTTATTCTATTTGATGACAAACCATTATTGACAGAATATTTGATAGTTTGATGGCCATCAAAACAAATAATACCGTTTTCCTGGAAAGCAAACCATAATCTCCCTTTGTTATCTTCAATTATATCCCTGATTATCGTCTTTTTACACCAGTCAATTTTAGTTAGAACAGTATCATATTTAAATAACCCATCGGCATTTGATAACCAAATATTTCCCTTGCTGTCAACCAGGTGACAGTATACCTCATTATTGATCTCAGCATTTTCGTTATTTATCTGAAATGCCCGTCCATTCTTTATATAAATTAAGTTGCTGAGGGTTGCACACCAGATTCGTTTATGATTATCAGAAAACAATTTTATAATTGGTTCATTCAACAGAGAATCTCTGTCATTAAACAAATAAACCTTCTCATTCCAAACGTAAAAAACACCACCATTCTCCGTACCACACCAAATTTTTCCATCATCATCAACAACAACTGAATTAATTTGAATATCAGGCAACCCATCGTCCGTTTTATATGTTCTGAAATTATATCCGTCGAACTTTACCAAGCCTGCCTGGGTAGCAAACCAGAGATACCCCTTTTTATCCTGTGCAATTTTGTATATAATGTTTGAAGGCAATCCTTCCTTAACAGAATAGTTTTTGAAAGGGATAATCTGTGCAAAGGCAATGCAGGAATGAGTAAATAGTATAATAAGAAGTATAAAATATCTTCCTGAGGACATATTGAACAATTAAATACAAACATAAATATAAAGGAAATATTTTTACCCTTGATTTATTGCTTGATTAACTTGCTATACTTCGAAGAAATAAATTTGGAGGAATATGTTTGAAAACCTCATTCCATTGCTGTAAGCTCATCATCGTATGGCTCAGGTTCGATATTGAACATATCTCCTCCGGGCCATTCATTAACTTTATGAAGCACCGAATACATGGTACGCGAAATATCGTTATGAATATGAGATTTTTTATGAGTACTGGTATTTAGAAGTACAACCCAGTTTATTCCATTTTTATGGCGCATCAAGAGAGCAGCAGTTCCTGTCATAGTACCTGTACGCCACCAGGTTCCGTTTCCATCGGTTCCACGCCACCCGAGAAAAGATTTAATGTCACCTTTAGCAGTTGTCATTTGAATGATGGTATTCGCATTAAGTATATCCGATCGGCCTTCGAATCCATCGATGGCAACCATAAACTTTGCTAATTCCGGGGCCGAAGCTATCCATCCGCCAGCAGCACCAAGCAGTTCAACATTATTTCCCCCGTACATTACAGGCACCAGTTCTTTTGAACCGTCAAACGCCCAAATTTTTGGTGTTTTGTCACGATCGTAATAATGAACTTCATTAACATAGCTATCGGCCTCATAACTATGGCCAATATGCATATCGTATATTCCTATCGGTTGTAATATTGCAAACTGAACATAATCTTCGTATTTCATACCGGTAACTTTTTCAATTACCTCACCCAAAATGCAATAACCCAGG
>JAHEEB010000147.1:3321-8121 GCA_024640925.1 Bacteroidota bacterium
ATTTTTTGCCCGGGTTATCCGATAATTTCTGATTGAGTGCAAAGCAAATGATATCTTTAATATTGGCAGGTGGTGTTACTTTTTGCTTATGAGCAACATAAAGCGAATTAAAAACAGGATCAAGCATTTTCTCATTCCAGCCAGCTGTATGGTTGAGCAACTGGAATATAGTAATATTCTCAATCCTTTTATCTTCATAATACCGAAATACAGAATCGTTCAGGATACCATCCGAACCAAAAACCTTATCGTCAAGAGATAATTTCTCCTGCTCAATAAGTTTCATTATGGTTGTGGCGGTAATCAATTTCGACACACTGGCAATTCGAAAAAGGTGAGAGGGAGTTACAGTAACACTATCTTCCTCATTGGCCAGGCCAAATCCCTTCGCATAAACCAATTTTCCATCTTTCGAAATTGCAACTGATGCTCCAACAATACTATTTCTCAGAATAAAATCATTGATAATACTATCTATTGCGAATGTATTGGAATCGGAAATATTTTCGTTTGCAATTTTATAGGAAAGTGGAATTTTTTGAGAATTTGGAAGATTTCGATCATTTTCCTTTTTATAAGAAAAGGAAACGGTAATCTCTCCCAGAAAAAATAATACAATAAACCCTATTGTGAATAACACTTTTACTTTCATAAACTACCATTAATCCAACACTATCCGGTCAAATATTATTGGAATTGAGGGAGCAAATCTAATCTATTTTACCCACATGAAATAATATGGTGGTTTTTAATAAAAAACATCCCTTTTACGATGTTTTTTAAAAGGCTTGGTATTTCAGAATCACATAAGTTATTAACAATTTTACCGAAATTGTTAATAACTCCTCTTATACTTAAAAATACAAAATTGCCCTTTGAGTTTTGCTATTTTAATCATAAAATTTGGATGCTTAATCAAAGGACTGTTTTTAAGAAGTATATTCTGACCAGATTATGAAGAAAATATTTCAATAAAAAAGTATTACGTATATAAACCTTGAATATTTTTGACTACAAAATCTTTTGCCTTTAAAAGATGGTAGTTGCATTTAAACATTACTATATGAATAAAAGAGGATTTGCAAGTGATAACAACTCAGGAGTATCGCCCGAAGTAATCGAAAAAATAATTGAAGCCAATAACGGCCATGTTATTGCTTATGGCGACGATCCTTATACAACAAGGGCAATTGAGCTATTCAAAAAACATTTTGGTGAGAGTGCAGTTCCTTTCTTTGTATTCAATGGTACTGGCGCAAACACACTTGCAATTAGCGCTATTAACAGAAGCTTTAATTCAGTAATATGTGCTGCATCGGCACATATTAATGTTGATGAGTGCAGTGCACCTGAAAAATTCTCGGGATGCAAGCTGATACCCATAGAAACCCCTGATGGAAAACTAACCCCTGAGCTAATTGAACCACATATAACAGGCATTGGCTTTGAACATCATGCCCAACCAAAACTTATAAGCATTTCTCAGCCAACTGAGATGGGTACAGTTTATAAACCGGATGAGATAAAAGAACTATCGGCTTGTGCTCACAAACATCAAATGGCATTGCATATCGATGGTGCAAGACTGGCAAATGCAGCAGTGTCGCTTGGATTGCCTTTTAAAACTTTTACTACCGATTCTGGTGTTGATATTCTTTCGTTTGGTGGAACCAAAAACGGGTTGATGGGAGCAGAATCGGTAGTGTTCTTAAACAATAAGTTTTCCGAAAACTTTAAATATATTCGGAAACAGGGAATGCAACTAGCCTCGAAAATGCGGTTTATCTCAGCTCAATTTATTGCTTACCTTGAGAATGATCTTTGGGAACGAAATGCTAAGAATTCAAATAATATGGCCCAGTTGTTATACAAAAAAATATGCCAATTTGACGAAATTAAAATAACACAACCTGTTGAGGCTAATGGAATTTTTGCCATTGTTCCGGAGAAAATCATAGAACCTTTACTGCAGGAATACTTTTTCTATGCATGGAACGAAAAGAAAAATGAGTTCAGATGGATGACTTCCTTTGATACAAAAGAAGAAGATATAGAAGGATTTTGTGATACAATAAAGAAACACCTGTAAAATAAAAAAAGCTGCCTTTGGGAGGCAGCCTTTATTAAACCATGTGTTTTTGATATTCTTTATTGAGCTGATTTCTTTAATACAAGTGTTGCTTTATCTTTGTTTCTTATATCAGAGAAGAAAGCTATAAAATTATCGTAATCATTTGCAGGATACCTGCCACTTTTAATTTCAAGTTTCCTTAAATAAGTAACTGTATTATTTTCTAATATTGTCTCTGAATTATATTTTCCAAAATGTCCATCAATAGATATTTTTTCAGGAAGAGCCTCAATCTTATATCCATCAGGAATAATGTACTGAATAGTATCTGTATAAATGCAGGCATATCTCTTAACAACATCCCGCTTTCTCTCTTCCATTCGCTTTGGCACACTTGTCCATTTGCTCATCAGGTTCATTGGGATAAACATACGACTGCCTGTAGTAGAACAGTAGTTATTTAAAGTAAGATTAAGGTTTTCTGTTAATACCGGATCGGGGCCATCTGTTGCAGAAAAGGAAAATTTATCAATTGTAAAGCTTGGTATTTCAACATGTTCATATATTAGTTTTTTCTGACTTTCTATATCTTCTATTGCCAATTCATGCATATTATCATATTCCAGACCTGAATAATATGCTTTAACAGAGGCTTTGCATGTATTATTTTCAAGAATTTTTACTGTCGCTTTTAAATTTATTTGATTTCTTTCCATAGGAAAACCAGGTGTTTTGGAAATAACTCCCCCTTTTTCGGTTAACAGCATAGTTGGTCTATTTTCGGTGAAATCTCCTAAAAATCCAAAAGGTATACTTTGATTAGTACATTCGAGCCAAATAGTATCATTTTTCATTGGCACACACAAAATTGCATGGTTAAATCGATCGCTAACAAAATCTCTGTCAAAGGAATAGCGAAAACTTCCAGCTCTTATCCACGCATCATAAGAAGTAATTCCAACATATTTTAAGAGCGATTTCATGTAATTGGTCAAAGCTTTGCAATCGCCATAACCCGTTTTCGCTACTAACTCGGCAGATATAGGTTGAATTCCTCCAATTCCAACCTGCACACTTACAAACCTGGTATTTGATTGCATATACTTATAAAGAACTTTCACCTTACTTAAATCATTCTTGCAAGTATCTGTGAGCTCTTTGATTATTTTTATCTGTTCCGGAGGCAATTGATCCCTTCCAATAGTTAACTGATAACCGAAATCCCCAAAGTTTTTCCAGTCATTTAGATTTCCCTTATAATTATCATAAACAAACTCAGAAGGAGCAGTAATTACACATGGGACATATTCTATAAGATCTGGAGAGTATGGTTCATCTATAACAGGCTTACAATTTGTCAAAACCCATGATCTTTCATTATGAAGCTGGGAAACTGTAATTTTGTTATCAAGGTTTTTCTCAAGGTATCGAAATTTATAATCTTGAGGGTATCTTACAGTCAATGAGCTTTTTTGTACCGCCATATTGAATTCATCAACCGGCAACCAGACTGGAAATGAATAGGTATTGTCCTCTTCATATGTAACAATATATTCAATTGTATAAGGATAAGAATTTTTAGAAAACTTCCCTGACAGTATTCTCTTATCCGTATAGGTTGTACCGAAAGGATCATAACTATTGTCCTCAAAATCTTTCCTGCTTTTGGTTTCTTCTTTTATACCCAATGTATTATAGCAATTTGCTTCGATTGATACAATTTTCAAGTTATTATCATAACTGAAACTCATATACCCCATTGATTTGCCATTTTCATTTAAAACGGTAATAGCTTTAATATAACGGGTAGTAGTTTGAGTTAATGATTTTATTTCGAACAAATAACTATCGTCTCGAACAACGGCAAAAGCATTTGTTTTCAGTGAATCAGGAATATCACTTACTAAATATTTTAATTCTTTTGCTCCACATAAAGTATAAAGCAAACAAAACAATAAAACCAGATTATACTTCATAATTCAATTTTTAACGGACTATTGGACTTTTTTTAATACAACTGGTTCAGCTTCTTTAGCCACAATCATATCATAAAAGCTTTTAAGTGAAGTGTAATCGGAACTTAAAAATACAGTTTGGTTAACCTGAAAAGTACATACCATTTGAATCTTATTTTCTAAACTCTTAATTGAGAATATATATTTTCCTTTATTATCCGGAAGTGCTATAGACAATGGTTTAGGCATTTCTTCAACGACATATCCCGGAGGTATAGTATAAATAAACATTACTTTCTCTTTTAACGGGTAATTATAATCAACCGGAAATTGTCTGTTCTCTTCTTTGAATATGTTTGTGGTCATTCTTTCGATAAGCTTAGGTGTAAGATAAATTACTTCGCCTGCTGATTGTATTGGTTCTTTGAAGTTTATTTTTGCAAATAACATAACCGGCTTTCCGATACTGTCAATATCCTGTATTTTACATTCACTAAGTTCAACATCCCCCATATTCTTTTCATATTCTTTAATAAACTCATCCTGAGAAGTTACCGATCGAAAATGTTTTCTGAACGATACACCTGCATAGTCTGCCGCTTTATATGAAATATCGCCCGACATCTGTAAATCATTTCCAATTGTAATATTAACCAGGTACGATTCATCATATGGAATTGTATTATATAGATTAACCCATTGTCCCTCATTTTCATCGATTAACCTTCCCTGATCATTCAAACATTGTGGGGGCAATAACCCAAAAGGACAGTT
>JAHEEB010000820.1 GCA_024640925.1 Bacteroidota bacterium
TTGGGATATCGGAACGATCTTTGGAAAACGCTCATATGCTTCAATTGATGATATTAGATATGCAACCAGGAATCGACTAGTTTATTCCATTGAAGATGATCTTGATTATAAAATAATAATCGATGACTATTTATATTCTAAATATCTTGAACAAGTAAAACTTTTCTTACAAACTATGAACTTTAATAAAATAGATTATTATTTCAGTATTTTAGAAAAGGAACTCAACCCATATTTTCTTAAAGATGAAATTGTTAATCAGACACTATACGATGCTAACGCTTCAAATTATGAACTTTTTGTGAGCAATCTAGTAAATAAGAAACAACAACTTTATGATAGAATTAATTGGTTTAAGTATGAATATAATAACCAATAAAAATATGCGTGTAGTTTTTACAATACTCACTTTTAATCTACTTTTTTTTGGATGTGACAAATGTTGGAATGATCCTGCTTGTGATGGAAATATTCTTATCAGTGAGCTAAGAGATAAAAACAACTACAAGTGCCCTCTATTGCTGAAAAACGACTTAAATGCTGAAATTTATTTGAATGATAAGAGGATCAATGACAATAATTATAATTTAACAGTTGCCGGATTTTATAGTTTAGTTCTAATCTTTTCAAATCATATTGATACAATTCGTTTTAATCTTCTTGACCAAGAAAGAGGTTATGCAGAATGGGGGCTGAAAAAATGGATACCTAAAACACCTGATTATAACATTTTGACAAATGAAATAATTGATTTGATTTGTCCTAAAACTTATATTAGTAATATCAACATACCCTTTCTATTTGTTTTAAGAGAACATAATAAAATATCTGATAAGAATTTGAGATGTATTTATAGGAACTCAAACCAAACCTTTAATATTAATCATGGGATTGGTTCAATTAGTGTGCATGCTTCGAGCATTAATAATACTTGTTTTTCAATTGGAGAGCATGATTTTAATCAAAACATGATGCAAAATGATTCTCCTGTTATTTCTCTATCAGGATCTATAATTGGAAATCAAGAGATTTATGCAAATTCTATTTTACTGATCAAATCAAATCTTACAATTGAAAGTTCAGGTTCTTTATTGATTAATGAGGGTTGCATAGTTCTTTTAGGAGAAGGAGTTAATATTAATAATAACGGACCAGTTACAATAAAAGGATCAATTAATAATCCTGTTTTATTTACCTGTCTTAAACCAGAAAAATTTTGGGGAGGATTTATTTCAAATGGATCTAATGCTGTAGTCAAAGCTCAATATACTTTTTTTTGTCAATCAGGTTCAAATAACGGTGCAGGTTATAATTATGGTCATGCTAAAAGACAGGCTCTATTTAAAACAGTAAACTCAGAACTTCATCTCTCAGCATGTTATATAATTGATAATAAAGGGCAGATTTTTTATCCAGAAAATTCCAGGTTGTTTATTGATAGCGTTATAATTAATAGAGCAAAAACAGGAGGACAGATTAATTGGAGCCAGGCAAATATTACAAATTCGGTTTTCTCAGATTTTCCTGACGATACACAGGAATATTGTGATGAAGATAATGATGGCCTATATATCTATGGTAGCAATATTGCACTTTCAAATCGTATTTTTATGAATGCAAAAGATGATGGACTAGATTCAGGAAGTGATGCAGGAGGAGAAATTATTGTTCGTAATTGTATATTTGAATCATGTTTCCATGAAGGAGTAGCTCTATCAAGTATTGAGCCAGCTATAAAGTCTCACAAGTTTGTCAATTGTTTATTTCAGAATTGCCAACAAGGACTAGAACTTGGTTATAGCTCATCGGGTCATAAAGTAGAGGTCGATAGCTGTATTTTTAAAAACAATTTTGTTGGTATTCGATATGGTGATAATTATGAATGGAATGTGGATGGTAAATTAATTGTTAAAAACTCGGTGAGTATATTTAATGAACTAGATATATGGAATATGGTACACCAAAACTGGGCACCAAAAATTTTGAATATTCAGTTTTTTAATACTAAGGTAAGCTCTCAGATACCTATTTACCCAGAATTAATATTGTATGAGTAATATGAAAAGGACTTTCATTATTGGCTCTCTATTATTTCTTTATAATGCGTTGATTTTTACTCAACATGTTAAGGTTGTTAAAGATTTCAGGTATAGGACAACTTTTGGTATTGAAAAGGTTTTATTTGATAATATTTCTCTATATACCGAAATGAATCTCGAACTTGAAAAAGATGCATCTCAGATTGGACAGCTTTTTGGAGAAATAGGGGTTTCTTATTCTCCATTTAAAAATATTTCTGTAGGAACAAATTATCGTTACACTTATGACCGGAAATTATTTAGTGATGAGTTTAATACACATTATCGTTTTGCAATTAATACAGATATGAAATTTAAAATAAACAGAATTAAAATTTCGTACCGATTACAATATCAGCGTTTTGATGATGATTTTAATATATATGATGAAAATGATCCAACGAGCAATATTTTTCGTAACCGGATTAAAGTAAAATATAATTTGCCTGAGACCAGACTTAATCCTTATGTGTATTCAGAACTATATATTAAAGCTGAAAATGGAATAGTAAATGTTCCAATGATCAAAGCAGCACTTGGCGGAAATTATTCAATGAAAAAATTCGGAGACATTGATATTTACTTACGTATTGAAAGAGAACTTGGTAGTATGGTTCCTTTCACATATACTCTCCTTGGCCTTTGCTATTACTATAAATTTTAGGATTGGAAATAGAATCTTTATTAAAATGTCTTTTCGGGATATCTTTTTTTTATTTTTTACAATTGTTACTCTGTTTTCTTCGTGTTACAAGGAGGATATTATATTGCCTGAGGAACTAAAGGGATCGGAAGAATGGCTTCTTTTTTACAATACCAATGTAGGCATTGATCGAAACAATGGGCTAGCCCTTTTTCCAATAGAAAATTATTGTGATAATTATTTTGCTGATATACGTTTTTTTGGGTTAAAATCACTTTCA
>JAHEEB010000821.1 GCA_024640925.1 Bacteroidota bacterium
CTTTCAGTTGTGTGACCCTGGTTTTACCTTTACTAAATATTAACCCATTGGAATATTTAAATCTACGGTTTAATGGATTAAATTGAATGCTTACCTCTATTCCGTTTGAATTCAGTCCTGCTATATTTTTGAGTTTTGGTTGGTCGTTTTCTAAAACAGGGAAAATTCCATCTTCTGTTTTATTTGAATAGATATCGGCTTCACATAATATCTTTCCTCTGTAATTAAAATCCAAACCAATTCCTTTCTTTATTGTTTTTTCAGGCTTCAGCAGAAAATCAGGAAAGATTTCTGTTTTGAAAAAGCTCCCGGCATAGCTTTCTGACTCAATATTTTGATACGAATATGTGCCCAGGGCAAAGGACAACGGGACTTCCGACAATATATAACCCCAGGTACCCCTTATTTTAATATACGGATTGTAAAACCTAAATAATTCATCCAATCTTATGGCAGCCCCTAATGAAGGCATATACAGCACCTTTGAATACTCAGCGTTATCCGAAAAAACCAGCGACTGAGTCCAATTTCCGAGAATTTTGTCCCTGAAGTTTAAGTAAACAGGCCAACTCAACGTGTGAGTTCTTCTGAACCCTGAATTTTTCGTCGTTTGTTGACTGTGGTTGTCATAATTAATATCCGTACGATTAAGACTGGCTTTTGAATAACCGTAGTTATAAATGAGAAAACTTTTGATTTCAAAATTATTATAAAAGTACTTGTCATATTTCAGATAACTATTTGTGGTAAAAGACAACAATTTATCTTTTCTTTTTAAATAATAAATCGAATCGAGTCCAAGAATTTTATTCGGATAACCTGTCTCGTTCTCAGCAAGCTGGTTTTGAAGTCCTGCTTCAACCATAAACATTAGTTCATGCGTAATATCTATTTGAAATGAAGTATTGTATGATAAGTTTTTGTGATTGTTTTCGTCGGTTAAATTATTAATTAGCCAATATGGATTGTTGGCAGTATGAATGGAATAACTCCGTTGCTGCGAATTGTCTATTAAATAAGCGTCCTGATTATTAACTGCTTTTTTAGCGGAGTATCCGTTTTTGTTGTCGAATGTTGGAGGAGTTGTATATACTGAACTCATTATAACATTTATAACGGGCGAACCAGACATAAAACTACCTCTACTGTTTTCAACTATAATACTGTTTTTAAACCATATTTTATTTCTAATTTTCCTATCTATTTTTCCTTCGATAAGATCGGTATATTTAACAGATCCTGGAATTATACCATTTCGATAAGAATGTGTACCTGAAAGACTGTATGACTTTTTTTCTGTCTTCGATTCGATTTTTACTGAATTCGTAAACAATAAACCTTTCGTAAAAAAAGACATTGGATTGTATCGGTTCACTTTTTTGCCATTCCCATTCCCTGAACCAACAATACGTCCGCTTTTATCATAATCATATTCCGATCCATCATATTCCAGGGTTTGGATTGCAGGACCCCAACTAAATATTTCGCCAGTCTCCGGTCCACGCCAGGAAGAAACCCCATTCGCAGGCCTACCCTGGGCATAGGTACTTTGCAATTCAGGAAAGCGATTTACCTGTTCATTGCTATAACAGGAAGAAAAAGTAATGGATGGCTCGGCATAATATTTATCAGCAACATGGCTAATTTGTGCTACATTACCAATGAAATTGATGTTGTTGACTTTCTCCGGGACAATTTCATTGAAATATGAATTAGGGTTCTTAACTATATAAGTTTTGGCGGATGATGTAAAGCTGGCAACTCCTGGCAGACTATCAGTATTGCCTGATGTTCCGGGATGAGAATTTATTTCTATGGGAGAATAGCTCGATTTGAATATTACTGGTTTAACAGGCTTTGGTAAAGGTTTGTATTCAACATACTCCGAATTGTCTTCCGTAACAATCTTCTCATAGGTCGAGAAACCTATATAGGAATACATAAGTACCGAACCAATTGGCACTTCGATACTATAAAAACCGTCGATATCGGAAATTGTCCCATGTTGAGTACCTTTTTCCATTATTGTAACTCCAGGCAATGGTATTCCGTCATCGTCACGCAAAGTACCTTTTATCATTCTCATTTCCTGAGCACTCATTTGTATTTGAAATACGCTAATACAACCTAATATCAGAGTAATAATCCTTTTCATAGCATTTGAAATTTTGATTCATGGAAAAGAAAACTGAGAAAAGGAACTCCCCTAAAAAAAGATAAAGAATTTTGAGTGTTAAATTGAATTCGTTCAGTAAAAATTCACATATCGATTTGTGACTTTTGAAATCGTTATTCCAAAATCGATTTGAGAATTAGTGTTCAGAAAAATATAATACTTTTGAGGAGAAAAGGAAACTAAACCTCTATTAATCCAGTAAAAAAAGAAAAATCAATGTTAATCTAACCCTTTTGATATGAAAATTCTCAGAATCGCACCCTATTTATGTTCCTGCATTCTTATTCTTTTATTAAGCTGTCACAAAGAGAATGATGTTGTAAAATACCCTGGTAAAACCTTATACATCGATGCCATTAATGGAAACGATACGTTGGGCGATGGCAGCCAGGCTAATCCTTACAGGAGTTTTAGCCGGGTTATGGATTCTGTTCAATCGGGCGATACAGTATTAATGAACAATGGAAATTATGGGGAAATAGTAGCTGGCAGAACCCCTGGCCTCGATTGGGGACAACCCGGTGAGATAGCAGAACCTCTCGAACTATTTCTCGACTGGGTCACTTTTAAAGCTGCTCCAGGACAAACCCCGCATGTAACCAACCTTAGTATCGGCACACTCAATATTCCCAATAGTGGAAGCCCTGCTCAAAAAATTGATTTCTCTCAAAAAGGAAATAGCGATCTGTACATGCGGTTTGAAGGCCTTATTGTCGAAGATGGGGTTTCAATAAGTGGAAGCAGATATGTCCAGATAGCCAATTGCACTATTAACCGGCAAGGCGATCTGAACGGTTCTGTTTCAAACATGGATAATAAGGCAG
>JAHEEB010000148.1:0-4187 GCA_024640925.1 Bacteroidota bacterium
ACTAAAGCATATTTACAGGCAGAGTGATAAAGAATTTATTGGGATTTTGAATAAAATCAGGGAAAATAACCTTGACAAAGCAGCTTTGGAAATTTTGAATAAACGATACAAACCTGGATTTTCAGAAAACTCTGAAGATGGATATATAACCCTTACCACACATAACAATAAAGCCCAGGAAATAAACAGTTTTAAATTAGAAACGATTAAAAAACCTGCATCTAAGTTCAAAGCTTCGATAACCGGTGAGTTTCCGGAATATTCTTATCCTACGGATTTTGAGCTTATTCTTAAAGAGGGTGCACAGGTAATGTTTGTAAAGAATGATATCTCCCGCGACAAACTCTTTTTCAATGGTAAAATTGGGGTAATTGAGAGTATTGATGAAGAAATTATTCATGTCCAATGTCCGGACGATGAGTTTACTATAGAAGTAGGAAAAGCTGAATGGCAGAATAACAAATACACCATTAATTCCGAAACCAAAGAAATAAACGAAACCGTTGTTGGCACTTTTACGCAATATCCCTTAAAACTTGCCTGGGCAATAACCATTCATAAAAGCCAGGGTTTAACATTCGATAAAGCTATTATCGATGCAAATGCGTCGTTTGCGCATGGACAGGTTTATGTTGCTCTTAGCCGGTGCAGAAATCTTGAGGGATTAGTTTTGAGTACTCCTATAAATCCGGGAAGTATTAAAAATGATTCCACAGTTATCCAGTTCTCAAATGATATTGAGTCCAATGTTCCAAGCCCCGAACAGCTGAAAAATTCTATTTGCGATTATCAAAAAACTTTGCTCTTTGAGCTGTTTGATTTCTCTAAAATACAATGGCGCTTGAATTATTGTTCCAGGATTACAACTGAACACAGCCTTTCACTGCTCGGCAATCTTCCGGTTGAATTTCAAAATATGGTTTCCCAATCAAAACCCAGTTTAATAGATGTAGCATGGAAATTCAAACCCCAACTAGAGCAATTGTTTACCATACACGAAGATGTGGAAAAAAACGAGAAATTGCAGGGACGGATTAAAGATGCATGCACTTATTTTGCTGCAAAAATGGAAACAGTCTTTGTTTTAGTTATTAAAGGAATTTCGGCTGAAAGTGATAATAAAACCATTCGAAAATCGGTAAACGATGCTATAGACAAACTCCATGAAGAAATTGTTGTGAAATTAGCCTGTATTAAAAACTGTCAGCAGGGATTTAAGCTGAAAGAATTTTTAGATGTGAGGGCAAAAGCATCAATCGAAGACGCTCCGGCACATAAAGAACATAAAAAAACAGAGACTATCTCATACAAAGACATTGAACATCCGGAGTTATATTCCATTCTGAAAATATGGAGGACAAGCAAAGCCGATGAACTCAATTTGCCCATTTATATGATTTTGCACCAGAATGTGCTTGCAGAAATATGTCATTCTCTCCCCACTTCTATCTCGCAATTAAAAAAAATAAAAAGTTTTGGAAAACGAAAAGCCGAACAATTTGGCAAAGAAATTCTGGAAGTGATTAATGATTACTGCCAGGAAAATAATATTCCATATTCTTTATCAGAAGAACCCTTATTTGAGGAGGAAAAGAAAAACAAAAAAGAAAAAGGAGAGACGCAAAAAATAACCTTTAGTTTATTCAAAGAAGGCAAGACCATAGAAGAAATTGCCGAACGGAGAAAAATGGCTCTGTCGACAATTGAAGGGCATCTGGCCTACTTTGTCGGTTGCGGGGATATTGATATATCTGAACTTGTTAAACCCGAAAAACTTAAAATCATTACCATGTGTTTTGAAGAACAGAAAAGCCTTTCTCTAAATCCGGCAAAACAAAAGCTGGGAGATGATGTTACCTATGGGGAGCTTAAGATGGTGGCAAAGTATCTGGAAACGAAAGAATCGTTATAGGTATAAAAATTGAACGGAAGAAAATTTATAAGTTTTTGTATAGGGAGATTATCAGGTAGCATCCTGAAGGAATCATTCACGAAATTTTAATTATATATCATCAATATCTTCCAACATTTTACCAAAATAAATTAAAAAACACCCAATTTCTATTGTATTTTTACTTTATAAAATAGCTGTTTTTTAAGTATTGCACCTGTTATTATATTATTTATCAACTAGGTAAAAACATTATAAAATAGGAGGTAAATATGAACAAGTCAGCATCGTTGGTAATTACCATCAGTCGTCAGTTTGGTTGTGGCGGATCATATATAGGACAACAACTGGCAAAAAAATTGAATATCTATTATGCCGACCGTGAAATTCTCAGTAAAGCGGCTGAACAACTTTCCGTTCTGGAAGAAGAGTTGTATTCCAGAGATGAAAAAGCACAATCGTTGTGGAGATCTTTTCTCGAAGTGAGTACTTATGGTTTAGGTTCCGATGGATATATTCCACCACAAATGACCTTGCCAACTGCACATGAATTGTTTAAAACAGAATCGGAAATAATTCAGGATATTGCAAAGGAGCGTTCTGCTGTTATTATTGGCCGATGTGGCTTTCATATTCTTAAGAAACATCCAAATCTTGTTAAGTTATTCTTACATGCTGATATGTCTTTCAGAAGTAAACGTGTCAGTGAATTACACAAAGTTTCTGAAGAAGATGCCCTGGAAATGATTACGAAAAGTGATAAGGAAAGAGCCCAGTATATTAACACATTTTCCGGCAAGAATTGGACAGATTTAACACTCTATGACCTTTCTGTTGATACAGGTAAAATTGGTGTCGATAATAGTGTTGAGCTTATTCTAAACTATTTAAGATTTATAGAGGCCCAAAATGCATCATAAAATTTGAAAACATAAAGAATGCTTCTGATAAAATTATTTACAAATATATCCTGTATTAAGCGGATGCTCATTCTCTAATGCATAATCTATATCCCCATCGAATGCATAAGACGCATGAGACAGATTAACAAATGGCCATCTCTCAGGTTTTCCATGTTTGAATAGATTTCCTTCAAAGATATCCATTGCATTTCTGATGTTAATTCTATGCTTACAACATAAGGATATACCTGTTCGGGTGTGAGACCGACACTTGGATAAAACTTTTCACCCAATTTTGTATAATGCTTTACTTTTTGTCCTAAAATTGGGGTTCCTGATATATACTTCTCAAGCTCTTTGAATGTTTTGATATCTTTGGGTAAACGGCATGCCGGGACAACCGGTATAACGCTATTGCCTGTCTGGATCTGAGGTACAGGCAATCTTCTAAGTTCTAATCCCACATATATTTCTTTATTATGCTTTGCTACCGGCAAAGTTATTAAGGTATTTATGCTTTTCCCCTGAGGTAAAACATATTCCAGAATGTTTGAACTTTCCTGAATTCCGGTTTCAGTAAACTTTGCTTTGTGTTTTGATAAGAACCCGGCTATGTTTTCGGAAGGTATAAATGATTTATCTTGTTTCGTTTGAATTTCGGAATACCTGATAATATTAAGCTGGGGGCTTTCTTCCAATTCAATTCTTTCGCCTAACCAGGCTGGTAAATCGATATGCCGGGAGCGCAACAAACGATACAAATTCAGTTCCAGTCTGGCCTCAACCAATGCGCCGGTTTGTGCTGTTTTTAAAAGTTGAATGGCACTGTATTTTCTTATTGACCCCGATTCATTAAAACCAGAATAGTTTTTTTGAGCAATTTGATTTTCAACAGGAAGACTTTTAAGCTCTACCAGAATTGCTTTTATTTTTTCATCTATTCCACCAGGTGAAGTGAAGTATTCGAGTGAATCTTCAATCTTTGCAATTTGTCCGGGCTCAATATTGGCGCGTTCTGCAAGAATCGATTTAACTGGTTTACTTGAAGCGGCTGTAATGCTTTCTGTAATGTACCCGCTGTAATGTTTACTGTCGATAACAGGGCTGTCTGTCTCTATGTTAATAATAGGGCGGGGGTATCCATGTTTGGCAAGTATCTCAATTTGTCCATTATCACAGAAGTAAGGTATTATATCGACAACAGAATTTGGGCGTTGTACAATGTCGTAAATGGTACTGGTTTTAGTATCAAGATATGAACTATATTTCAGAAACGAATTTTCTGTTTCCGGCAGATGGCGAACTTTTCTGATTTTTGTTCCACGGTCTTTCACCTTTTCTCCGGCAATCAGAAAGTTTGTGGGCGGAAAACCAATGTCAGTAAAGTTCTTATC
>JAHEEB010000148.1:4197-8114 GCA_024640925.1 Bacteroidota bacterium
TATAAATTAAATTTGTGCCGATACCTGTTTTTTACTATCCACGAATTGTATACCGGATACGAGATAATAGTCCGTAAACCAAGACCCGCAAATACTTCTTCAAACTCTTCTTGTGTATAATATCCGTATTCTTCCTGAAGTTCCACCTCCCAGTTATCGTAATAGTCCTTACGACGAATGAATTCAACAGCATCAGACAGGAACAAGCGAAAGCGCCTGGTGTTTTTGTGAATGCCTGCTATTTCTCTTAGTGGAAACCCCCTTTCATTCATACCCGAAAGGGAACGGGCTGTCTTTGAAAATGAATAAATTAATTCTGCATCCGATGGCCTTTTATCACCCGAAATATCGCTTAATTCTATAATTACTTCCATTTCAGGAGGCTTAACAAAATCGCGGATAACAATTACCCCTCCTTCTTTCAGCAATTTAACCTGCCTTTTTATTGTGTTTCGTGCTCTGTTCGAGTCGTATCCGTTGAAGGAAGTAATATGATGTATGGAAGAACAGTTGAAAAAACCATTGGCCGAGTTTTCCTGGAAAGTTGTAAGCTTTTCACCATCGTCAACACGGAACTCAAGGTTTGCAGCCTTATATGTGTTTGATGCAAACTCCACCATTTTCGGATTGATATCAACTCCAATAATTTTGTTACCTGGAAAAAGATGAGCAAGAATGTCAGTGCTTGTCCCCGATGCCATTCCAATATCCACAATAAGATTTCCGGGAGCAGGGTCAAAAAACACACTTGCCGATGCTACTTTTTCTACAATAACCTTGTCCATAGAAGCCAGGTATTGAATGTAGTCGCTCTCTGAGCCCCTGTCCTGGGCCGAATAGTTCTGGTCTGTGTCTTGCATCAGGAAAATGTGTTTATTTATCTTATCATCATGTCATTACCTTATCTTAAGTATCATGAAACAAACCCAACTAAGCTCAGAATGACATTTATTCATTCGTTTGTGGTTATAAAAGTACAATTTTTGCTTTTTCCCTGGCTGTCTTTATTTCCACAATGGTACCCGAATTAAAATTTAAGAAATCGTTTTCTATACCATCGCTGAATATCTTACCATTTACCGGCATATTCGACTCGATTACCAGTTTCGATCCCTCTTTTATAAATCCCATTGTTATAGTAGCCGATGAATGACGGCTTACAAAAGGCTCCCTCACAACAAATATAAGCCGGTCATCATCCCAGTCCAGTTGAATATTCAGGCCTGTTTCTGTCGATCCGCTATAATTATTAAAAATACCATTCACCATATTAAAAACAGAACTCAACCAACCGGTAGATCCTGCACCCGTGGAAACGATAATTCCACTCGACGATTGTTTTTCTATTCTTCCTTCATACGATATGCTGTACCTGGCAGAAATATGTGATGAAGGGCCAATAAAGAAATCGTTAAATGCCAGTAGTCTCTGGTTGTCATTCAAGCTGGCTTCGGCCATGGTTACAAATGTTGAATTGTAACTGTTTTGAAGCACATTGCGAAAGCCTGCAAGAAACGTTTTCGAATCGAAGGGAAGCAGTATTCCATCGTTCCTGGTCGGATCAGGATTTATTCCGATAATAGGCAGATTGTCGGTGTATTTGGCAGTATTGGCAACCAGGCCATCTTGCCCTACCACCAGGACAACATCTTTGGGCGAAAAAATATAGTTTGGAACAAACTGCCTGTCAACTAATTTATATTTTGTTTCTTTTGAAATACTGTTTACTACATGGTCAAGGGATCTTCGGAAAACATCATCTTCCATCTGATATTCGTTGAAGTTGCCCCCTGCATGCTCTATATAAAACCTGGCCTGAGGCAATGTGTTGAAACGCTCCACAAGAGTCTCAAGCCTGGTTTTACCTGTAACTATGACTGCATTTTCAGTTGTCATAATGAAACATATTAGCGTTGTGCTTTTTTATTTTCTTTGGTTGTATCTAACAAAGAGGTAAGTAGTTCAGGCGATATATGAAGATTTTCAATTTTCGAGGTGTTCTCGGCAAGCTGACGGAAGGCAAAGGCAATGTTGTCTTTTGCATCCATTCCCTTACTGTTCATGGCCATCAGGGTCCTCCAGTCGATGTCCTTGTATGGTTGAATGGTACGTTCGATAAGATAACCCTTTGCATCGGCTTCTTTCTTATCGTTGTCAACCTTCATATCGATAATGGTCATGCGCTGTTCTTCAATTGAAATATCAGCTGCAATGCGCATTTCGCGAAGTACACGATTGTTTTCTTCTTCTTTGATTTTAATTTCACTTTGTTTCTCCTGTATTTGCTTTTTCTTCTCCTGAACAGCAATTTCTGTGTTCAGCTCACTTTCTGAGATCATCCGTTCCTGTTCAACAGCAAAATTACGACGCTCATATATAGCCTGGTCAGCCTCTTTTTGTAAAGCTTCACGGGTTTCAGTTTCGAGAGCTTTTGCCATTTCCGGAGTTGGTTTCACTGCCAGCACATTCATACTTAGAATCTCCAACCCGAGCAACTTTATCAGACTTGATTCCTTAAGTCCGTTATCTATCTTGCTACAGATTAAATCGGCACTTCGCATAGCTTCTTTCAGGGTGAGGGACTGAACACAGGCAGATGCTGCCGTCTGAGCTTCGTTGTTCAATCTCTGGTTTATTTTTCCGAAATTATCCTGTGCTGATTTGGAAACAGTTTTAAGGTTAAAATCAAACATTTCGGCGAGCTGCTTCGGATTTACAACCTGGTAGGTTATTTGTCCCTGAATAGTAACTGTCTGGAAGTCTTTTGTAGACTCGCTAAAGATGAATTGAATATCGCGACTACCCATTGGGACAACAGTAATAGAAGATTTGGGCGCGTAATAGAAAAATGATAAACCACGCCCTTCTTGTTTAATCTGACCGTTTTTGAAATGAATCACATAGGTCATCGAATCGAATTGAGTAAATTTTATTCCGAACATGACTTTATAATTTATTAAGAATTAATATTTAGAATCTTGAATTACAGTTGGCAACCCTTGCATGCATAAGTGTGCCAGGTTGTAATTTTAAAATGTAACGGCTGATTTTTAAATGTTTCAGGCAAATTCAGCAATTACCTCAATTTTACCTTCAATGTGGTTGTTAAATTCTTCGAGCTGTTCAGCGGGTATCCACAATTCATTGTGATTGCTATTACCTACATTCTTTAACTCAAATTGTAAAATATAGTTTTTATCAACTTCAAACTTTGTCACGAATCCAGAACCACTAGCCTCTACATTCCAATCTTTGGCAATCTGTTTGGCATAAAATTCATCAATTACCGGATAAAAGATTGGTTGTTGGGGTAATCTGGGAGGAAATTTGGAAAACGCTGACTCTTTTATTAATGCGAACTCTTTTGGACCAACCGGTCGATACAGAGGTACCGTATTTTTAGAATTAAGATTCTCTGATTTCTCCCAAAACAACATTCTTTCTCTTACTTCCATTAAGGCAAATCCGAGGAGGTTTAGTCCTTTCCATGTATGAGGATTTTCAATGTTTTTACTATCCCTGGATAATCCTATTCCCCATATTGTATCGTAAGGACTAGCTTCAACAATGACTTGATCGTTTGTACTCAGTAAAAATTTTTTCATCTCTTCGTTCCGGGTAAATTTGTGGATGTTGCCCTTTACTACCAGATCAAACCTGTTTTCTACCCAAACATTTTCATCAAATCCTTTGATTTTTCTTCCAAGTTCTTTCACTTGTGCAGGTTTAGAAGAACTAAGAATTTGTTTTTCAATTTCAAAGTCCATGAACAAACGAGCTTTTGAGGCCATCATCCAATGTTCGGCTGTCAGATAGGTTTTGTTATCGAATTCAAAAGGTGATGGATACCACTGACTGAAACAAAAGGATCCAACTACTTTTGAAGGTTTATGTCCCCAAAAAAATAAGAATTTGGA
>JAHEEB010000822.1 GCA_024640925.1 Bacteroidota bacterium
TTCTCGACCAACAATGGAATCAAACTCTTTTTGTCTAGCCTTTTCTGTTAAATCTATACAGTATGAGAATAGAGCTCCTTTTGAGGTTGATGTCTGTTTCCCATCCGTCATTTTTTGTTTTCCGGCAACAGGCAAGGCTGTTCCCTGTAAACGATCGATTATTACCTGACCATTTAATGGAAAAGTTTTTAATTGATCGTATGAAAACCCAACGCCTGGTAAGCAGATAGCAGCCAGAACACTATCGGGTTGCAAATCATCGCGGTTTAATTTGGCACTTATGTTTTCAGCCTCGTAAAGTACGTTTTCTACAGCTTTGTCAGCGGCAATCTCCTGTGGTATTTTGGTAGCCTTAGGGGTTTCTTCTATTCTTACTTCCGCCCAATCGTCCAGAAAGTATATATCTTCTCCCCAGTCTTTGAGTAATCCGGCTAATCCGGTTTCTTTATGTAAAAGACCTTTAAGTAAGTGAGCAGGAGTAAAGGATTCATTGCTATATTCACGAGCTAACGATTGTGCAACATGAATGGCATTTTTTAGTCCTTCGCTAATTCGTATGGTAAGATTTGATGACATATTTTTTATTTTAATTCGAATAGAATAGTATCAGCTACACTGGTATCATTTTCATTATCAAGAACTTTAACTATACACGTGTAAATACGCGATTCACTCATATATTGTTGGTATTTTGGTTCCAATGTCCAGGCATTAATTGAAGTTCCGATAACTTTGTAGTACCACTGCTTGATATAGCCCCCATATTTAGCATCTCTATCATATGATTGAGTGAGATCAATAATCATTTTTTTTGAGGACAAAAGTTCCTGTTTGACTGTAGCAACTGCCACAGGAGGCAAATTAACATAATGAAAGAACATGAGTGTATCAATTGTATCATGTTTAAATGGATCGGTGAGCTTTAAAAATATTGTATTATAGCCCTCAGCCTTGGCTGTATATGTGATGGTAGAATCAGTAATAACAACGGATGCAGATGAATTATTTTTATTAAGAGAAACTATTGTTTTATTATTATAGCTGGTTGTATAATGATAGGTAACCGGGAAATTTATTTTAACACTATCGATAAATTTCGATTTTTCGCGGTTTATAACAGAATCTTCATTTTGACGTTTTATTTTGAAGCTGTAGTCAGGAGTCCTGCCAGCCCAGGCATCTTCACGGTTATCGCAGGAAGTGATTAATACAGTTAAGATATATAAGGGCAATACTATTTTAAGAATCGTTTTCATAGCAGATGTATTAATTATTGATTTTAGTTCAAACATCATTTTTTATTTGTTATAGCCCTGTTAAATCAGAAGTTATATTTTATGTTTAAGCCAAAATTATAAAAGCTTGATCCTAGGTCTGTTGGTGTTTGGAAATACTGATAAAAAAATGGTTCAATACAAATAGCATTACTTAAATAAATTTCGGTGGTTAAACCTAAATCACCTCCTACTTTGGCTTTTTTATCCTTGTCTCCAACTATATTGCTTTCATAAATGTCAAGTCCACCAAAAATACCTCCTGCAACATTAAAGAATAATGTATTATTAACGGAAAAAATTGAATAATTTCCGTTTAAACGCAAAAATAAATTCTTGATTTTGGTATCTTGTATTTTCCCGTATTCAATGTTAATTGAAGCATCTGCAAAAAACTTTTTAGAGAAATATTGGTTATAACCCAGACTGGTAGTAAGAGTCTGTTTCTCATCACCAAACATGAAAGCCTGACCAATTTTAATTGCTTTAATACCTTCCATGTGACGGATTATTATTGAAGATCCTTGGGAAAATGCCAGTTGGTAAGCAAACATTGGCAAAATTAGTATAAAAATAAGTTTTTTCATTAGTTAAGAATTTTTATTTAAAACCTAAAAATATGAATCCTGATAAAGATTACAAAATAGAACAGAGTTTATTTTACTTTATTTTGAATATTTTGTTTATATCTTAATGTTTTTTACTAATCTATTATAAGAAACCTTAACAAAAAGTAATTAACTAACTTCGTGTAGAGAAACTTTCTAAAAACTTTCTAAAGAACTAATATTCAGTGGTTTATTAAAAAAACAAACCTATTTATTTTACCTGAGCTCGATTCTGGATTTTCCTCCAGGTATTAAAGCAAAAAAGATGAAAACAGCTTAAAATACTTCTATTTTGGAAAGTTCCTTTGCCGTTATTTCCAAATCTACATTACGATTGCCGTTTTTCTCGAGAATCTGGATTATCATTTTCCCTTTTTCAGCTGCAGAATATACAGGTAAAACAAAACCAAGCCTGTTAGAAGCATTTGCTTTAACTATGTTGTTAAAAGGGTATACGGCTTCTTTTGGTTCTACATATTCAGATGTTATTTCTTTATCACCTCTTTTTTGGAATGGTGAATCAGATTCAACTTCAGTTACTTTTATGAATGAAATGCTTTCGATAACAAAATCTTTGTCTGATTCATTCACGATCATTAGTTTGAGGTAAGTGTTCTCTTCGTCGTTTTTAATATTGGTAACAATAAAATAAACTTTTGAATTGAAAGTAGCAAAGCTATATTTGTTCTTATCTTCAAGTACACTTAGAAAACGTTGTTCGGGACTAAGGGTTGGACGATAAGTAACAGGTGATTCTGTCTGCGATGGAGCAACAACTTGATCTATTAAAAAAGAATAATAGAATTTTTTAGGTTCTTCATTATACCTAATAATACCAGAATAAACAGTATTGTCCTGTAAAATAATCGTAACTGTAGTTTCAGGTGTATTTAAAGCAGCTGCCTGAATTATTACAATTTTACCGGTAATGGCATAATTATAGAATTCAAAAACAGTATTAACAGTTTTATGAATTGAATCTGTAATGGTTGCTTTTGGTGGGTTATAACCAAACAATATCTTAGAAACGTTTTGATTAAACTCAAGTGTTGCCGAGTATCTCATTGATATTTCGATAACACCTAATTCTTTGCCAAATACATTTAGGCTTA
>JAHEEB010000823.1 GCA_024640925.1 Bacteroidota bacterium
AAAACATTTATCCTCTCTGCGCAAATTATAGTTTATTCATAAGCACAATAACCAACTCAAATTTTTATTTCTCGATGAAAATTTCCTATGCTTTTTAATATTAGGTCAGGTTCTTTTTTAAAATTCGTTTTCTAAATAGTGTTTTTTTTTATCTCTCGTTAGGAATAAAATTTCCACGTGTGGGAAAAAAATTTCCACGTGTGGAAAAAAAAATTTCACGTGTGGAAAATATATTTTCCTGCTGTGGAAAATTTTTTTCCACAGCAGGGATTTTTTGGATTAGGCTTTTTGGAATTTCACTGTTGCCATTTCACTGTATCATTTTCAAGCACTACTTGTTCAACTATCGTTAAAAAGGTATCTAAAGCCAATGGCAATTCATTATTTTTTGGGAAATAAATTATTGTAGAATCAGATATTTCACTTGAATAATATTTCAGAGAAGTCACAGGCAAATCTGTTGGGGCATTTTCGTTATCAAAACCATACCTGTCATTCATATCAATACATTTAACATCGATCAATAATTTTTCAATTAAATTCATTTCGGACTGAGAGACTTGGTAGGATGACTGGCGGCTTGAGTTGGTAAGACTTACATCTTCAACAATTTTAAGCAGCCCATTGCTGTTTATTGTAGCTTCATAATTGTAATCAATCCATGAACTATTTCTTGAATACTTTACTGTAAAATTTACAGTGTCATTTAAATTACTATTACCACTATCATTTTCATTACAGCAAGTAAAAAGTAGAGATAAAATGCTCAAAAAAAGCAGAATTCTTATTTTCATAGTTTTTGTTTGCTGGAAGATGAACAAACCATTTCTTTGGTTGCGTAAAAATAGGATGATAGATATTAATCCTGGTTTAAAACCAATTCCCTATTCAATTTGTTTTATAAGTTTACATTCTGAAACTGAATTTGTATGTTAGAGTATCAACCGGTTGTTAAGGTCGAAAATGTTTATAAATCGTTTAAAAATGTTAAGGCTGTCAGTGGTATCAGTTTTTCTATCAGCCAGGGGCAGTTTCTTGCCTTATTAGGGCCTAATGGGGCAGGTAAAACTACTATGGTAGAAATGATTGAAGGCATTCAGCAGCCCGATAGCGGCAGAATTTCCATTGTGGGCAAAAACTGGAAAAATCATAGTGAAGAGCTTCATATGATAATTGGTCTTTCTTTGCAGGAAACTCATTTTGTTGATAAACTTACGGTAAAAGAAACCTTATTGATGTTTGCCAGCTTTTATAAGCTTAGCCATAAAAGGGTGCTCGAAGTGGTCGATTTGGTAAGCCTTAACGAAAAAAGTAAAGCCTATGTTGTTAATCTTTCCGGTGGGCAACGACAGCGATTGGCATTGGGAATTGCACTATTAAATAATCCTCGGGTTCTTTTGCTCGATGAACCAACTACCGGGCTGGATCCAAATGCACGGCGCGAGGTATGGACAATTTTGCATCGGCTTAAGGAAGAGACTGGAACATCACTTTTGCTTACCACTCATTATATGGAAGAAGCAGAGAAATTATGTGATTACATCATTATTATGGATCATGGAAAAGTATTGCTGGAGGGAACAAAAGATGAACTGTTACATAAGAATGGTCAAAACAGTAGAATTTGTTTTACGTTGAAAGATAATCCTGTATCGTTCAATACTAAATTTGAGAAATTCAACATTACCTGGAATCAGGATGCTTGTGATGGTATTTTAGAATTACAGGATTTGAATGAAGGATTGAAAGCTTTCTTTAGCTTTTTGGGAAATAATAATCTTCATATCGAAAATTTTGAAAGCCGGCATATGACTCTCGACGATTTATTCATTTCATTAACAGGGAGGCATTTGAATGAATAAACAATTGTGGAACCTGATTTCAATACATTTTAAAGAAATTATCAGAGAACTGGGGGTGCTTTTCTGGGGTATTGTATTTCCGATTCTTATGTCATTGGGACTTGGTATTGCTTTCTCATCTAAAACCAACATCCAACGCAAAATAGCAATTGTAAATACTGCTGAATCTGCCGATTCATCCTTAAATTATTGGTTGAAAAATAAGTTGTCTTCCAATATCGAACTTACGAAAAAGGATTATCCAGCTAATCATACACAATCGTTGACCTTGAAAAATGACAAACTTGGCGATAATACTTTTATATTTCTGCCCATGACATGGAGTGAGGCTTTAATGCAACTCAAACGCGGAAAGATAAATATCATTATAACCCAGAACAACAACCTTCCCGAGTTTCATTTTGATCCACTTAACCCTGATGCCCAGAATTCCTATATGAAATTATCTCAATTATTTGGTACAGAACAATGTGTCTTTAAGTTAGAAACAGATAATATTTCACCTCTTACTCTGCCTGGTTCAAGGTATATCGATTTTCTTATTCCAGGACTTATTGCAATGGGAATTATGATGTCGACTATCTGGGGTTTGAGTTATGGTTTAATTGAAAAACGTTCGAAAAAGCTATTAAGACGATTGGTCGCAACACCAATGAAAAAATCCTATTTTCTGTTTTCTTTTATTACCGTAAGAATAGTAATGAATTTTGTCGAAGCTTTTTTTCTAATCCTGTTTTCATGGTTGGTTTTCGATATTACTATTCAAGGTAGTATTCCAGCATTGTTTATTGTTTTTATTGCCGGTAACCTGGCATTTGCTGGTATTTCAGTATTTATGTCGTCTCGTACTTCTAAAACCGAAATAGGAAATGGCTTGATTAATGCAGTTGTTATGCCAATGATGCTTCTTTCAGGTATATTTTTCAGTTATCATAATTTTCCCGAAAAGGTTATACCACTAATACAAAAGTTGCCTTTAACAATGGTGGCTGATAGTATAAGGGGTATATTTATAGAAGGTGCCGGATTCGCAGAAACCATAATTCCTGTTTGTATACTTTCGGCAATAGGTCTGTTATTTTTCCTTGCTGGATTAAGAATATTTAAATGGTATTAAGGGAATTAAGTTTT
>JAHEEB010000149.1:0-518 GCA_024640925.1 Bacteroidota bacterium
AAATTTAAAAGATTAGTCCATGTATATCCAAAAGAATTATCGATAGAAAGCCCTGATTTGGTTATATCATCTTCCGGGACTGTTTGGGGATACATATAACCGTTTCTCTCATTTTTCAATTCAACCCCAAGATTTGATCTAATATAAAGATTTGGTAAAATATTATACTGTCCGTAAACCGAACTTAAAATATTTGTTGATATTTTTTCCTCATGATCATCGGTATAAATAAGTGGGTTTCTCCTTGAATTTGAAAGATCGGGTTGAAAAATATATTTTCCTGTAATACTGTCGAAACAGTCAACGATGGGAGATAAAAGTACTGCATCGGTAAACCTGACACCACGACCATCGTGTTCGTTATAAATTAAAACCAGAGAACCACCAACTTTTATTCGCTGAGAAACATTTCCATCGAGGTTCAATTTATAAGTATACCGTTTAAATTTATCGGCCAGAGTTATACCATCTTCGTTAAAATAACTCAAAGAAGTATTATAGGTTATATTTTCTTTACC
>JAHEEB010000149.1:528-8093 GCA_024640925.1 Bacteroidota bacterium
ATTCCTGACGTAAACCATTGTGAGTGCAGATATCCTGCCAGTTAGTATTTGTACCCTTTGCTATTCCGGCTCTTTCTGTAACCGAGAAAATAGTTTCATCAGAAGTTGTCAGGTTATCCCAGTCTTCCAATGTTCTGTGAGAATCTCTCTTAGCTTTAATGTAACCTTCTGCATCGAAAACAGGAATATTCTGATAGGGTTGTGTTATTCCATAATAAGCATTGAAATACACTTTTGAAGTGCCTGCTTTTCCTTTTTTAGTTGTTACCAGCACAACACCATTTGCACCACGAGAACCATAGATTGCAGTGGAAGAAGCATCTTTAAGTACTTCAATGGATTCTATATCATTCGGGTTTAAATCTACATTGGATCCGTATGGAATACCATCGACAACATATAATGGATCATTCGAAGCAACCAAGGAACGATTCCCTCTGATAAGAATGTTAACTCCGGAGCCGGCCTGACCACCATCGAGAGTAATATCGACACCTGCCATTTTGCCTTGAAGAGATTCAAACACATTAGCAGACTTTACTTCAGTCATTTGTTTGGAACTAACTGAAACAATAGCGCCGGATAGGTCTCCCTTCTTCATCGTTCCATACCCGATTACAACAATTTCGTCCAGACCAACAAGGTCTTCTGACATGGGTACATCAATAACTGTTTTGTTACCGACTTCAACTGTTTCCTCGAGCATTCCTACCATCGAAAAAACAAGAACTGCAGTATTATCAGGTACCTGAAGGCTGTAATTTCCATCAATATCTGATATTGTTCCGGTGTTTGTTCCTTTTATAAGTACATTTACACCAGGTATCGGCGATTTATCTGCCGAGGATGTGATTTTACCTGTTACTGTTATCTGCCCGAAAAGATCCATAGCAGAAAACATCAGAAAAGACAACAGCGTTAGGGATAACAGTCGTCTTTTGACAAATGTAGTTTTCATCATAGTTAAATTTGTTTTATTAGGTTTCATAGTCTTATTAAAAAGGTGTTAGAGATCTTCTTTTCTTGTTAAGTCATAGATTCAACAAGAAATATGAGAGCTACAATAATAATCAGTGTACTCAAAATTATATATAGCGATAAGTGTTTTATTTTCTTTCGTGTTCCTTCCATCTCCTTCATTCCCTCCATACTATCAGTATAAAAATAGATTTTATCCTTTTATCAAAAAGTTATGAAATATAATTTACTTATGGATAAGGATCATAAAAATGCGTACTTAATAGGGAGGATAAAAATACCGAAAGCAGGAAGTTATGTCCCAAAAACAGAGGAGAAGCGTTTCATTTTTAAAGTTTAAAATATTGATTTAATGAATTTTGAACAGGATCACCTTTTCTATGAATTAAAATTTATTTTATTGAACCTGAATTCATGAGTAAAACTTTATCAACTACCTTATCGCCACTATATGCATTCAAGATAAAACTTGGGATAGTGATTATAGAGAGCCTGACTGAAATAAACAGGTCGCATACCTCAATTATCCCCGGTATGGCGGTTGAGGAGACTGATACATACTTCTTTTCATTTTTATTTCTGTTTTATTCGTTGGTATTTTTTTCTATAAGACAATTGATTATTCGAATGCCCCTATAAACCATTTCTTTGCTTTCAGAGAGAGCTTCGCCTTTCGTAGCTAATTATTGTAGTTCATTCGATAAAGTTTTCGCAAAAAGTTATTTTCGGGCATTCGCCTGGTAATGATGTGTATAGAGAAAATGAATGACAAAAAGGTAAAGTAAGACTCTCTGCTGTCATTGTGGGACAGGAGACCAGAACTAGTTGGATAGAAGGAACTAATATGAAGAAAGTTTCTTTGATGAATATGGATCGGTTATTAAGCTTTAGATAATGCTTGGTAAAAGAAGAAATAAAATTTCGTATAACATAATAATTAAAAACCCCGATTAACAAGATGTTAACCGGGGTTTTTAATTAAGAAAAATACTGTTAGAACAAATTGAGCGTAGTTGTTCCAATTTCGTATCCTTCGCAATACAGTGATATACTATAGGTACCTTTGATTAGTTCTTCTTTTTTGTCCCAATAGATACACATATCAATATCCTGATTATCGTAATCTAAGTCTCTTTTTGCTGAGTAAACCAAACTTTGCGACTGGTATTCGAACATACTGGCATCTGGTGAAGATAAAACAACTTTATCTGGTCGGACAATTCGAACATAGATAACTTTTTTACCAGCATCTGAAATCCTGTTTTCGCGTATGGTAAAGCAAACCCTGATTTTAGCAACTTTGTCAGCTTTATCCTTTTCTTTTGATTTATCATTCAAAGCTAAAGCAATAATATTTTTTGCTGAAAGTTTTTGAGCAAGGGCAACTTTAGAAATAAGTTCTAGTTTTGATTCGTTTAGTTTTACGTTTTCACCCTGAACTTGTGCAAGTGTGTCTTTCACCATAATATTTTCTTCAGTAAGCTCCCTGTTACGAGTATTCAAGGAATCAATTTGTACTATGTAGCTACGCATAACTTTTCTCAAAGTTTCCATCTCTTTCTGGTACATCTGTATCTTCTGAACATTCGATGCATTGGTGTTTAATAGCTTACGAATGTGCTCCTGCTGAATTTCAAGCTTTCCATTAATACTGTCGTTTTCAGTTTTAAGAGAATCATAACCCATAATAAGATTGTTTAATTCACCTTCAAGATTTTGTTTCTGCTCTTCAACAAACTGTTTTTCTTCATAAATTACTTGTTTCCTGTGAGCCTCTCGGTATAATAATATACCTAAAACAACAGCAGCAACAGCAAGCGTAATTACTATAGCAACAAGGTACGTTGGTACACTTTGCTTTTCCGGTTGATTGCTAACCGGTGGTTTTTGAATATTCGTTGGTTCCATAAATGTGGTTTTCGTATGATAACTTAATTCGTTTTTAAAAATTGTTTAATAATTCTATAAATTTTGTACAAATGTAAAAAACAAGAACGATTTTAAAAGGGGGATTGTATTTTATTTAATAATAGGACCAATTTTAAAAATAATATCTGAACCCAATGGCTGCATCTAAATCAATTTCAGTAGTAGGCAAAACATTCAGGGCAGGAACTATTTCGAGGAAGGAATCAAAAGGAATATCCTCGAACAGGTAAGAAATTCCTAAAGGTACTCTTGCAGTAACAATTGCATCATGTGTAAAAATTACCCGGGCTCCGACACCAAAATATAAAGGCAGTTGACCTTTTTCCGGGTTAAGCAGATCAAATTTATGTTTAAGAAAATCGGCATGCAACCATAAGGCATCGTTTCCCCCGGCAATATCCCAGGCAGCAGCAATATCAAAAGCCGAGTTTTCATTTACCCATATTTTTGAACTAATACCGGTTGGATCACCAATAATAACTCCCAGGCAAAATTTCGATTTCTGGCAATAGCCTGTAAAGGTTGAAAAAACTACTATACTAAAAATGAATATTCTTCTCATGTAAAACTCGTTAAGTCAATAGATTTGTGATGTTTTATTAATTTTTTGTATCTCTATTGACAAATCTCGGATTAACATTTTTGAAACTGGAGCAAATGTAGCATTTGAGCTCTGTAAATTCTCATTATTTTTCAAACAAATGTAAAATTACGAATTGCCACAAAAAATTAAAAACTTGAAGTTCCTTTATAGGTCCTTGATTTACCAATGGGTACCAGGGAACCATTATATCTGAGCATACCCCTTGTCGTACCTTGAATGGTTGCATCGGCATAACCCATGGGGCTAATCATAAAGAATATATCAAAAGTGCCCATAGAAGTTAGCATGATTACTTTAAAATTATAGGATGTGCCTGATTTAGACCGAATAGTGTCAAGTTCGGCTTTTGTAATGGTTCCTTCAACTGTAATACCTCCTACACCATTATAGCCGGGTCCTGAAAGAGTACTCAGCTGTATTGTTCCCTCGGTAGAATCAACAATTATGAAATTTAAAGTAGAATTTACAGGCCTTCTTACTCCTCTGCTATCACTAATGTATTCAGCTTCCATTACAAATCGTTTTTGCTCTAAAAGAAAACGGGTCATGTTTTTCATTTGCTCTTCTTCAGCTGCTCTTCTGGCTTTTCTTTCTTCTTTTGCCAGGGACCTTTGTTCTTTTTTCGAAAGAATTTCTTCCTGACTAAAAGAAAGAACCGGATACAGCAACAATAGGTTTAAAAAGACTATTTTAAACATAGTTCTGGTTTTTATTAATCAAAGGTAGAAATTTACAGGTTCCTTAATGTATAAATAATGATAAATCCACAGGGCTTCTGGCAATGACGGTAAAGGAACAGATTACAATCCTTTTTCATAAAAGATAAAAGATACACATGCTGGTTCATTCTTTATCTAATCAGCACAGGGCGTCTCTCAATGAAGGTAAAGGAGTCGTTTTAACATTATTTTATTAATGACGAAGGCGATACCAATAAAAAACCCTTCTCCGGACTACCGAAGAAAGGTTTTGTGATATAACTACTTAATCGTTGGGATTAATATTCTTTAATATCGTTAAAACGGAAGGTAACCATTAATTCATGACTTCCGTAATGTTGTGTCCTAAGTTTATTCACACCTATATCATATGAATAACCTATCTCAATTTTTTTCTGATAAATAAAACCAACCATTACGTTTATAGCGTCACCAGTGCGATACGAGAGTCCTCCCCAAAATTGATTCCCGTTCCATGCACGCTTACCATACCAGACCCTGACATTAAAATCCATTTGAATGGGGGTAGCCGCTACTTTTCTGAATACAACTGCTGGTTCTATGGCAATCTCCTGGTTAATAAAATATTTATATCCACCATGCAGGTAATAATGTCGTTTAATCCGGCTAAATGTAGATCTTGTTGAATCATATTCATCGACATCATTTTCGAACTGAAGTTTATTACCAAAAAGATCGGTAATTGAAAAACCAACATGATAAAGCGAAGAATAAAGATAAGTACCAAAAGAAGCATCGGGTTTAAAGTTCTGATAAATTTCCCCTTCAGTAAAATAGGGATCATCATCATCTTTGAGTCGTAAACCACTTCCGTCAATTTTATGCTGGAACATACCAATCATCAAACCTGCCGATACTTTTAGATCCTCACCTATCGCATAATTATAACCATAGGTTGCATTAATACTTAATTTACTTTCGGGTCCGAATTTATCCTGCATAATGTACCCACCTATGCCCATCGGGTTTTGTACCATTGGTCCATACATGCTGAACGTGTTGGTAATAGGAGCATCGGCGGCTCCCATCCATTGAATCCTGTTGTTTGCAATAATCTGATAATGATTATATGTACCTGTTAAAGCAGGATTGATAAGATATGGATTCGTCATAAATTGTGTATACAACGGATCCTGGTTTGACCACAAATTAATGGCCGCCAATGATATGAAAATCAGAAGGAATGCTATCTTTCTCATCTTATCTAATTATTGTAACTGTTCCTGAAAATTCTTCGTTTGTACCATCATTCATTCGAATAATGTATAAATAGGTGCCCATTGGTAAATCCTTACCATTCTTCATTGATTTACCATCCCACATAGCATCTGTACTCTGCCCGTACCCTTTACGATGATATATGAGCTGGCCCCATCGGTTATACACTTCAACCTCCATATCGGGATAATATTGGGCATTGTCAATTTCCCAATAATCATTGATACCATCGCCATTTGGAGTAAACACAGTATATATACTATCGTGACCGACAACTTCCTGTATTTTAACATACAATGTATCAATTTCCACACAACCACCTGAAGTAATCCCAACCAAATAAAGATAATTCCAATCTTTACTTATGTAATAGCTCCAAAAGGTTGTATCATCCGGGTTCATTTCTCCCCAATGACTTAAATCCGGAATTAAATCACCAGGTTTCATTGTTAGTGTATCCACGTAAAAGGCCCATGAAACTAAGTAATCATCTGGCATAATAACGCTAAAATTGCTGCCTTCTAAACCAGTTAGCGTACTCGATGCTGAATCATAATTAGATTCAGGTAAGATGGTAGGATACATTCCAACTGAATCAAACATGTTTACTTTAAAGTCCCAGTATACCTGGCAGACACTGTCAAACAATCTCATAGTAACTTTAAACGAATACATAACTGTAATTGGAGAAGGACTAAATGAAGTAAGATCGCTGGTATAATTAAATATTGAATCTGGTGTCCATTCAATTTGAGGATCATAATTTCCCCATCCGCTAGGTATAGATACTTCAGAATATTTACATACAGAAACCTGGTCATAAATAGATTCAGGAACAAAAAAATGCTTGCTTCCGATAGGTATCGAATCCGTTACAGTACAACCATTCTCATCTGTTGTTCTAACCCTGTAAACAATATATTTCCCGAGATTATTAAATATTCCTGTATTCGATGAATCTAAGTATACGTCTGAATTTGAAGAGATAATAACATTATACAATCTGTAAACCAGATTACCTGTACCACCGCTTCCGGCAACATTAATAAAGGCATCATGGGTAGCATTGCCATTTAAGTCAATAAAATCGCAGGTCTTATCAGCATAAGTAACATTTGTAACAAGTGGTTCTGGAACAATAACTGTTACTGTTGTATCATAATAAAGCCCTGTTGCATCAGTTACACGCATATGATAATCACCTGCATTATAAACCGGGAAGGAAATTTCAAAAGGAGGAACTGTAGAAATCGGATTTGAGCTTACTCCTTCTATTCTGTAAACAAACGGTGGTGTTCCTTCATTCACCTCTATTTTAATCGTGGCCCTATCTGACCAGCAAGCCGGGTTCGTTACACTAATTAATACATCAAGTACATTTACATCAACACGAAGTGTATCTTCCCATAAACATCCGTTGGCATCGCGAACGGCAGCATAATAAAGATCAACACCAAGAGAGTCAAAGAAATTTGAAGTTACATAAGTTCTTGATGTATCAGCTACCCAGGCGGTATCTAACCAATATTCATAAGGAGGCATACCACCCATAGCATTCAAAGTAATGCTTCCTAATTCGGTACCTTGTACATTAATAATAATCGGATCAACTATTATTGGAGCCGGACCATGTACCGATGTATCGGCTGTAACAATACAACCAAGACTATCGCGAACATAAATTGTATAAGAACCTGCATTTAATCCTCCAATGCTATCGGACGGACTGTAAATCAACCCATTTACGGAATACTCATATCCACCCCAGCCACCTGAAGCATTCACTTTAAAATAGCCATTTGCATCGCCGTAACAACCACTTGCATCACTCGAAAGAATGCTGTTTATTGTCAGTGAAGATGAAGGAGCTTTAATTGTATCATGAGCAGGGCGTGAGGCCTGACAACCATTGTTATCTTCTATTATCACATTATAAATACCTGCAGCAAGATCAATCTGTGCGGTATCAGTAACATTATTCATTATCCATGTCGTTCCGCTATCAACCGATACACGATAGGGAGGTATACCTCCAAAAGGTGTAACAGTGAGAGATCCATTGTCGCCGAAGCAGGCAGCAGGATCCGAAATTACCG
>JAHEEB010000824.1 GCA_024640925.1 Bacteroidota bacterium
CTGTATTCGTTTATCGGCAATAATGTTGTCCATTCTCTTTCAAGATAGATGTCAGGAATTTTTTTTGCGTTAAAGTCATTTACCCATTTTGGCAGACTATCCATGTAAAAAGAACTACTGATGAAATTTCCATTTTCAATATCGAGCCAGTATGCCGATGATGCTGTATGACCGGCACTTAGAATAGCCGATGTAGGTTCGAGAGATATACCAACAACTTTAGACTTAAAATTGTTTGTAAGGTTTAATTCGTCAGAAAAAGTTGTGCAAAGCAAGTGTTGTGGTGAGCACTTGCCGGCCTCGTACGGACCTCCTATTGTATTAATCGTTTCATCAGAAACCGAAGGGATAATCTTTCCTTTCAAATCATCATACCAACTGTCGGCAACAATTCCGTGATCTGAAGGATTAGCCCCAGTAACTATTGTTGCTGTTCCTACTCCTTTGTCGCTTAAAAGATAATTGTAACTTGTGTTTTTGCAATAAGCCCCACGGTTTACAAGCTTTTTAAACCCATTGTCGCTGAATTTTTCCCAATAACGCGATATATAATCATGCCGAAACTGGGAGACAATAATTCCTACAATAAGTTTTGGTTTTTCAGGAGGAACAAGTTTATCTGCCTGAGTGAAACCTGTTTGTAATGAAGAATTGATGAGGATAAAGGATAAAATTAAGAATAATGGGTTTCTAGAGTTCATAATTTATTCAGAAGGTTTTTGATAATAAAACAACACACAACTACTTATTATTATTTTAGTAAGTATTTTTAACATAAATAAAACGAATTAGAAAGTGGTAAAATGTTCTACCTTGGAGAATGGCCATTAAACATTAAATCGAATATGGAGTATATCACCATCTTCTACAACATAGGTTTTTCCTTCTACAAATAGTTTTCCTTTCTCTTTACATGCATGTTCCGAACCAAGGGTTATAAAGTCGTTGTATTTTATGACTTCTGCCCGGATGAAACCCCTCTCGAGATCGCTATGTATTACTCCGGCAGCCTGAGGCGCAGTCATACCTTTCTTAATGGTCCACGCTCTGTTTTCTTTTTGGCCTATTGTGAAAAATGACTGAAGGTTTAGAAGACTGTAGGCCGAGCGCACCAGTTTATTAACTCCAGGTTCAGTTAATCCGGCATCTTGAAGGAAGGCAAGCCTGTCGGCTTCATCTTCAAGTTCGGTAATTTCGGCTTCCATTTTACCAGCAATGACTAATATTTCTGTTATTTTGTTTTTAAGAGCCTCTTTTACCTTCTCAACATACTTATTGGTCGAAGTTGCCGAAGCATCATCAACATTACAAACATAAAGGATAGGCTTGATAGTCAGAAGGAAAAGATCATCAATGTGTTTTCTCTCCTTATCTTCGAGATTCATATCGCGGAGATTCTTGAAATTTTCGAGGTGATCTTTAATTTTCAACAATATATCAATACCCGCTTTGGCGTCTTTATCTCCTGTTTTTGATAATTTTTCGTACCGATGGAGTTTCTTTTCTACCGACTCCAAATCCTTGACTTGTAATTCGAAATCGATTGTTTCGATATCACGCACCGGATCGACTGAGCCGTCGATATGTGGCAGGTTTTCATCGTCGAAACAACGTAGAACATGTATGAGTGCATCGGTATTTCGTATATCAGCAAGAAATTTGTTTCCAACTCCTTCGCCCTGATTAGCGCCTTTTGTTAACCCAGGAATGTCAACAATGTCGACTGTTGCAGGTACTGTCTTATCTGTTGGCTGGAATTTTTCGAGTATTTTTAGACGTGGATCCGGGACAATAACCATCCCTACATTAGATTTATTTGAGCTGAAGGCAAAATTAGTTGTTTCGCCCTTTGTGTTCGAGATGCAGTTAAACAATGTTGTTTTACCAACATTAGTTATTCCAATAATGCCACATTGTAACCCCATGTATAGTATGAATTTTCAGTTTATAATGCGGCAAAATTACATTTTATATCTATTAAAACACAATGGTTATATAGCAACTTTTAACAAATAAATGTGCGAAAAATGGAGTATCTGTTAAATTCTTAGTTCTCCATTCATTATTTAGGAATTAAAATGTCTGCCAATTAAATTCATAAATTCTTCCCTGGTCTTTGGGTTCTTTAAAAAGGCACCTGTAAAAGCAGAAGTTGTTATTGTAGAATTCTGTTTTTGAATTCCACGCATGGTCATGCATAAATGTTTGGCCTCAATTACAACGGCCACACCCAATGGGAGCAATGCTTCCTGAATGCAATCGCGTATTTGCATTGTCATACGTTCCTGTACCTGCAGTCTACGGGCAAAAATATCAACAATACGGGCAATCTTGCTCAACCCTGTAATGCATCCATTCGGAATATAAGCAACATGCGCCTTACCAAAAAAAGGTAGCATATGATGTTCACACATAGAATAAATTTCAATATCCTTTACCAGCAACATATGATCGTAGTTTTCCTTAAACTTCGATTTTTCCAATATTTTAATCGGATCCAGAAAACTTCCATGTGTTAAGAATTGAAGACTTCGTGCAACACGCTCAGGTGTTTTGATAAGTCCTTCTCGATTAGAGTCTTCTCCTAACAGAGATAAAATTTCTTTATAATGCATTGCAATAGCTGAAGCCTTCTCTTTATCTATTGAATCGGGGACCAGATATCCTTCGTTTTCAAGCTCCTGCAAGATTGAATTTTCCATGTTTTCATATTTAATAAATGAATCTTCCATAAAATTGATAGAAATTATTTATATTTAAAAAGACTAACCCCATAATCTTTCATTCAATAACTTTGTATAATTCGGACTATTTTATGGTTACTCTGAGTTTAAAACACAAACAAATTGGTGCAAAGTTAAAATGATCGTGGTAGAATAACTTATTAAACGACAAAAAATTGAGAATATTAATTGTAGCAGCAACACAACGAGAATCTTCCAAACTGGTAGAACAACTAAACTTTGTACACCAGATTGAATCATACTATCGG
>JAHEEB010000150.1:0-2651 GCA_024640925.1 Bacteroidota bacterium
ATTTGCATCATCCGGATTAAATTTATACCAAACATTACGATATCCCCATATCCGGATATTACTTAAATCCTTTTTCTCCTTTTTCCATTCACGCAATCCTTCAGCAATTGCCTGAAGAACTTTATAGTGAGTATCCGGACCACTCCCTTCTGGATCGAAGGCAAGGCTTATTACAGTAGGGTTGATTCGTTTAAACATTTCCAAAACAGGCTGAACATCCCTTTTCTTTTCAGGTTCCTCCGTGAAAATATCTCCTTTATAAAAGCCTAACCGCTTGTGAATAATGTGTTCCAATGGAATTCCAAAATGAGCCCAAACCAATTCTTCTTCAAACTCACGGATCATGCCTTTTAACATTTGAATTTTTGGCGGGTTCTTCTCTCCGTCATAACTATTTTTAAGAATTGTCAAAATTTCGTTAATACAATCGCGAAGTTGTTCTGCATCATGAATTTTGTAGATTTCCGTGATGGAACGAACAATCCGGTGACAAACTCCTCTTTTTTTCTGAAACTCATTTTTTGCTGACAGATTTGTCAGATAGTGATATATATCTTTATTTCTTTTGAGTTTGTATCCGATTTCAAAAAAATCGGGATAATTGACCATCTGAATCATATTGTGATCCAGGAATGCCTTAGTTTCTTTCAGAGCGTTAATAACAAATTTGTTGGTAACTGCATTAAATCCGGAGGTAAGTACTGAAAAGTAGAAATCATTGCATGTATCGTGCATATGGGTAGTAATAAAAGGAAGTAACCCTAATAAGATGTCGTCGGGATGTGGCCCTGTATGCAAAAAAACTTGATTTTCTTCCTTTCGCATCCCTTTCGAAATTTTGTTTAACACGCTGTTTATTACTGAATTAACTGTGTCATCATTTAAGCCAGGTATAAGCTTGCAATAAATATCTTCTTTTAAATCATCTTCCGTTAACCGATGCCCATATTTATTCAGTTTCTTGCATAAATCAAGAACGGCTTTTTCAGTTTTCTCCTGCTGCCATTCACCCCTATTATAATATTGTTTCTCAAAGTCTTTTAATTTTACTGCACTTCCTTCTGTTATATAAAAACGACTTTTTTTAAGCTTTGAAAGCACAGATGCAGGATATACATTGGTTATCTCGTTTTCAAGTGCATTTTTAATAATCTCGGCCTTTGCCTCACCTGCAGCAGTAATGATGGCTACAGCATTGGGGTTATAAGTAATTGTTTCAAGCCCAATTGTTATAACCTGCCGGTTTTTTGATACTTCTATTCCACCTAAATCAGAAGCTGCAACAGCCTGAGTTTCAAAATTAGTTGAAGTCAACCTGGTAGTTGAATAGAGATCGGTACCTCGTATATTAAATGCAATATGTCCATCCGGACCAATACCTCCAAGAAAAAAACCTATGCCTCCTTTTTCTCTTATCTTTTCTTCATAATGACTGCACCAGTCATCAATCATAAAAATCGCCTTTTGTTGAAATTGTTCACTGGCAGTCTCATAGGTCCTGTAACGAAGAGATAAATCGACATGAGATTCCGGAAAAATCTCTGTAAAATGTTTGTTATCGGGCAAAGGTATTTCATCGGAATTAATCAGCAAGGCTTTGTTTATATCTAATCCAAAACCTTTGATATAAAAATTATGGACATAATAATAAAAACTGTTGTGCTGTTCAGAACTTATTGGATAAAACTCATCAATCTGCACAAATTGAAGCCCTCCCAGAGTAGGTTTTTTAATTTCCTTTAAACCATATCTTTCGCGAATGGATTCCACTTTTTTATCATTCCAATTATTAAGAATATATTGGGTCCATTTAATAAAAAACTCAGGTGTTTTCCCAGTTGGAAGACTCATTACACCTTCAGGGTTTTCAGAAACCCATTCGATAAAACGCAAAGACGTAAATAAACCCAGCTTTGGAAAGTTATTTACTGAAATATATGGGATAGCTGTGGATGAATATTTTAAACTTGATTCATCTTCAAAGGCTTTTTCAACCTTTGATAATCCGGCTCTTTCTTTATTTACAGACTTCATATCGTTTATTTTAAGATTGTCATTCGTAATGATTTTCAATATAAATTATAATCTAACCTTTTGATTTAGTTGGATTAATCACGTCCTGGCAAATCGAAGATTATAAAATATTGTTTAGATAATCCGGAGATTTGCTCACATCGATTGCTTTATTGCTCAATCCGGGTAAATAGATGAGATTTCTTAGGTTTATAAAATTTAAACCCAAGAAAGTTCTCATCTATAGTTACAACCTACCACCACTATTTCTTATTATTTTTACTTTAGAATGTAAATATAAATATTTTATTGCTTAATTAAGCTTTATTAATAATATATTTTTTTATTAAAATATGTATTAACGATATTATTATTTAATTAATAGCCATAAACCCAAAACTGTTATTCGTTATTTATTTTATATAAAGAGATGTGCAAAAAATTGATAAATAGGGTCGCTGATTAATATCAATTCGATAAATTAAAATCAATAAACTATTTCATTAAAACGTTTAAAAAAAGGGTGTTTTTCAGATAATTAACTAAACAATTTTTCCCGCACTAAAAGACACGCCCCCATTACTCCTGCCTTTTCTCCTAAGGCCGAAATTTTAATCTCCGTATCGTTGTTTACAATA
>JAHEEB010000150.1:2661-4174 GCA_024640925.1 Bacteroidota bacterium
CAATTTTATTATATCTCCTGTGGTAGAAAGGCTTCCTCCGATAATAATCAATTCGGGATTAAACAAGTTGATTAGTAAAGCAATGCCCCGGCCTATCTTTTCTCCAATTTTACCAATCAACTCAATTGCCAGAACATCATCGTTATTAGCTGCCTTTATAATATCTTCCAGGCGAATGTCATCGATATTTTTCACTCCTTTTGTAACAATACTCGAGGCTCCATCCTGCAGTTTCTGTTTAAAATTTTTAATTAAAGCATTTCCCGAAGCTTCTGTTTCGAGACATCCTTTTTTTCCACAATGACAAATAATTTCATTATTAAATATAGGTATATGCCCAAATTCGCCAGAAAATCCAGATTTACCATAATAAAGCTCACCACTAATCATTAACCCCATTCCTATTCCATAGTCAATATTTATAAACAGTACATCTTTTTCGCCATTCACTGCCCCACAAGAAAATTCTCCAAATGCCATAGCCCTAGAATCATTTTCGAGAAAGGTTGAAACGCCTACTTTTTCCTGTATTGTTTCACTTAAGGGAATATCATTAAAATAAAAATAACTGTAACTATACCCAGTTTTATAATTAATCCTCCCGCCAAGGTTGATTCCAAGACCTAATATCTTTTTGGGATCAATGGATAAATCTTTAATAAAGGCATTAATTATTGTGCACAATTCATCCAGTGAAGCAGGCTTGTTTTCAAGTTTGTAAGGTATTTTTTCCGATGATTGGATTAAATCCTTCAAAAAATTAATAACCCCTATATTTATAAAATCTTTTTTAACCTCAACTCCAACAAAATAAACTGATTCAGGGTTAAGACCATATAGATTAGGTCTTCTGCCTACAGAAGAACCTGTTTTCCCATAATCTTTAACCAAACCCAGATTAATCAGTTCGGTGACTAATTCGTTTGTTTTTGGGGTACTAATATTAATTTTTTTGCTCAATTCGGTAAGGGTACCCGTACCATTATTAGCAAAGTAGTTTAATATCTTTTTCTTTAAATCTAAGTTTTTAAACGCTATACCTGCAAGTTCTGTATTACGAAGTTCCGTAAAAATATTATCAAGAGAGTTCATTAATATTCTAAATTTAAGTGCAAAAGTAAAGTAATTTATTAAAAAAAATAAAAGCTCCGTACTTTTTAGATATAGAATAAGATCGCTTAAAGACTTTTATACTATTCAAAAAGTGTTTTCTGAAATATTCACTCTAAAAATAATTAATTTATTCTTATTAATAATTTATTTTTTTATTAATGATTGTTTAATTAAATTATATTTTTATATTTGTCATTAATAATAATTTATTTTAATATATCTAATCTATTTTATTTCCATTATAAATTAACAATTGGAGTAAATAAAAAATCTGTTACAGTTTAATATAAAATTCCATGAATAATAGTTTTGAAAATTTAGCGAAGCAATACCAAAATGAACTTTTAGAAAATATATTACCCTTTTGGTTAGAAAAATCACAGGATAAACAATATGGCGG
>JAHEEB010000150.1:4184-8089 GCA_024640925.1 Bacteroidota bacterium
GGGTATTTAACCTGCCTTGACAGAAAAGGAGAAATATTTGATACAGATAAATTCATTTGGTTACAGGGAAGGGAGGTATGGCTTTTTTCAATGTTATACAATAATGTGGAACATAATCCTCAGTGGCTTGAATGTGCAACCCAGGGAGGAGAATTCCTTAAAAAATTCGGACACGATGGAAACCTGAATTGGTACTTTTCTCTAACCAGGGAAGGAAACCCGATTATTGAACCGTATAATATTTTTTCCTATACATTTGCAACTATGGCTTTCGGACAGTTAAGCAAAGCTACAGGCAACAAGGAATATGCAGAAATAGCAAAAAAAACATTTGAAATCATCCTCTCAAAAGTCGATAATCCCAAAGGAAAATGGAATAAGTGTTATCCCGGGACACGTAACCTGAAAAATTTTGCTTTACCAATGATCCTATGCAATTTGGCTTTGGAAATAGAACACCTTCTGGATAAAGACTTTATGCAGCAGACTATTGATACCTGTATTCATGAAGTGATGGAGGTTTTCTATCGCCCGGAATTAGGCATAATTGTTGAAAATATCACATCTGATACTGAAGAATTATCTGATACTTTTGAAGGTCGTGTTGTAAATCCGGGTCATGCTATTGAAGCAATGTGGTTTATTATGGATTTGGGTGAGCGCTTACATCGCCCGGAATTAATTGAAAAAGCTGCAAAAATAGCTGTTCAAATGGTAGAGTATGGTTGGGACCATCAATATGGTGGAATATTTTATTTTCTCGACCGGAAAGGCCACCCAACACAACAATTGGAATGGGATCAGAAGCTTTGGTGGGTACATATTGAAACGTTAATTTCAATGATTAAAGGATATCAGCTAACCGGATCGCAGGAATGCCTGAAATGGTTTGAAAAAATACATGATTATACATGGTCGCATTTTAAAGATAAAGAATATCCTGAATGGTATGGTTATCTAAACCGCAGGGGAGAAGTACTTTTACCCCTTAAAGGTGGAAAATGGAAAGGTTGTTTTCATGTTCCGCGAGGACTCTATCAATGTTGGAAAGTACTGGAAAAAATTAAATAAATTAATAAAAAGGGGGCCTATGCATTTTTTCACAATAAATAACGATTAAAATGGAACAAGGAACAAAACAGAACATTGGCTATGTAGTCTTTTTATCGATTGTAGCAGCATTAGGGGGATTTTTGTTTGGATACGACACTGCTGTAATTTCTGGGACAATAGATCAGGTAACCTCGCAATTTCATCTGGATTTATTACAACAAGGCTGGTATGTTGGTTGTGCTTTGATTGGTTCAATCTTTGGAGTAGCTGTTGCCGGAGTTTCAAGCGACCGTTTCGGAAGGAAAAAATCGATGATCATGTCTGCTGTACTATTCTCCGTTTCAGGGATTGGTTGCGCTATATCAAGCAGTTACGAACAACTTGTTATTTATCGTATTATCGGAGGAATCGGAATTGGAATGGTTTCTATTATTTCTCCCTTATATATTTCAGAGGTGGCCATTACTAAATATAGAGGACGTCTGGTTTCCTTATATCAACTAGCAATAACTGTAGGATTTTTAGGTGCTTATCTGGTAAATTACAAACTATTACAGATTTCTTTAAACGGAGTTCATTCCAGTAATCTTATTTGGTCAAAAGTTTTTGTAAGCGAAAACTGGCGGGGAATGCTTGGAATGGAATCAGTTCCTGCATTCTTGTTTTTTGTTATTATATTTTTTATTCCCGAAAGTCCCAGATGGTTGGTTGTGCGTAATCAGGATTTTAGGGCACTATCTATTATGAATAAGATTTACAGGGATAATGTTGAGGCGAGCCACCAGGTTGCAGAAGTAAAACAACAAATGGAAATGGATAGCCAATCGAATTGGCAACTACTTTTCAAACCCGGATTTTTAAAAGCTATAATAATAGGGGTTTTTATTGCCATTTTGGGTCAATTTATGGGAGTAAATGCAGTATTATATTATGGCCCAACAATATTTACCAATAGTGGTTTATCCAGTGGTGATTCTTTATTCTATCAGGTACTGGTAGGCATGGTAAATATGCTTACTACCATCTTAGCGCTTGTAATTATTGACAAAGTAGGACGCAAAAAGCTGGTTTATTATGGAGTTTCAGGAATGATTATTTCGCTCTTACTCATTGGTCTTTACTTTTTAAAGGGGGCCTCTATTGGAATCCCAAGCATTTTCTTACTAATTTTCTTTTTGTTCTATATTTTCTGCTGTGCTGTCTCCATTTGCGCTGTTATTTGGGTTCTTCTATCCGAAATGTATCCGACATCCATTCGTGGTGTTGCCATGTCTATTGCAGGATTTTCATTATGGATTGGCACCTACCTGATAGGACAACTTACTCCCTGGATGTTGAAAAACCTCACTCCTGCAGGCACTTTTTTACTATTTGCCATAATGTGTGTACCCTATATACTGATAATCTGGAAACTTGTTCCTGAAACTGCTGGAAAGTCGCTCGAGGAAATCGAGAGAATGTGGATAAAGAATAAATAACCAATTAATTAAGAAATTAAATATATGCAGAATTCATTTTTTCCCCATATAAACCCAATTACTATATGAAACAATTCTTACAAAAAAGAATACTGATTATTTTACTGATACTATGTAATCTGTCGTATTCACAAATGTCATTTTCGCAGAAAAACGTTTCTGGGAAAGTAGTTGATAGCAAAGGAGAACCTCTGATTGGTGTTAATGTCCAAATAGTTGGTTCAGCTCTAGGTACTGTAACAGGTGCTGATGGAAAATTTACCATATCGGTACCATCAGAAGATACTAAACTACAATTTATTTTTATTGGGTATCTTACTGAAACAGTTGATGTAGGAGACAAAGTTGATATTCCGGTAATGTTAATTGATGACTTAGTAAATATAGACGAAGTAGTTGTAGTCGGTTATGGTTCCATGAAGAAAAGCGACTTAACAGGAGCTATAAGTTCTATTAAATCAAAAGAACTTAAAAATATTCCGGTGAGATCGGCAACGGATGCACTTCAAGGTAAAGTTGCTGGCGTAGCGATAACCTCTACCAGTGGAAGCCCCGGGTCTTTGCCAGTGGTTCATATCAGAGGTATTGCCTCAATAAATGGCACCGATCCAATCTATGTTGTTGATGGCTTTCCTCAAGGTGATATTTCTTGGTTAAACAGTAACGACATTGAATCGATGGAAGTTTTAAAAGACGCATCGGCATGTGCTATTTATGGTTCAAGAGGTACAAATGGTGTAATTATGGTTACTACCAAAAAAGGTGAGATAAGCGAGAATCATAAACTGAATGTTAACCTGGATATGATGTATGGCCTGCAATCGATAACCAAAACATATGATATGATGAATGCTGAGGAATACCTTGATTACAAAATCCTGGCAAATCAAAATGGTGGATCGGAATGGGCATATGCTGCCAATAAGGATGAAATTTTAACCTTCTTAAAAGACAATTCTGGAAGCACTGAAGGGACTGACTGGCAGGATGAGATATTCGAAAAAGCTCCAATCAAAAGTTATAATTTATCTCTCTCCAATGGCTCAAGTCACTCATCCTTTTATTCATCTCTTTCCTATTTAAATCAGGATGGAATTGTTAAAGGAGCAGATTTTAAAAGGGTTACATGGAATAATAATATAAATAATAATCTAACCCGTTTTGCTCGCTTATCTTCAAATTTTTCAGTAGTATATCAGCAACGGCATAATGTAGACGAGGATAATATCAATTCTGGTACTATTTATTCGGCTATGGCCGCCGATCCGATTACTCCTGTTTACAGGAATAACCTAAACAATATTCCTAGTTCTATCAGCGATTTGTTTTATCTCAATAAACTGGATGTCACAAATCCTTATTCATACTATTCTC
>JAHEEB010000825.1 GCA_024640925.1 Bacteroidota bacterium
AAGAAATGCTCTGTTGGGTTTCAATTCGGATGAACTTTCTGTTGAAATAAAAAACGGAAAGGTTTATGTTTCTATGTCCGATAAATTGTTATTCAAGTCGGGAAGCGCCGCAGTTGAAACCAAAGGAAAAGAAGCTATCAAAGTTTTGGCAGATGTACTCGATAAAAACCCCGATATTGATATTCTGGTTGAAGGACATACAGACAATGTTCCTATCCGCACAGCTGTTTATCAGGACAACTGGGATTTGAGTGTAGCACGTGCAACCTCAATAGTCAGGATTTTAACCACGGAGTATAAGATATCTCCCAAACGATTAACTGCTTCAGGCAGAGGAGAGTTTTCTCCAAGGGCAACAAACGAAACCACTGAAGGAAAAGCAAAAAACCGTAGAACAGAGATTATTCTTTCGCCAAAACTCGAAGAAATAATGAAGCTGTTGAAAACAAATTAATTGAACAGACTTAATCATTCTGAGGCTGACCAAAAAGTCGAAATATAGCCACGAATTACCCAAGACACAAAGAATTCACAAAGGTTAATGTCTTTAAAATAAAAACTTTGTGAATCTTCGAGGCTTTATGCCTTAGTGGTCAATTCACATGAATATACCTCTTTGGAAAGCTCTAATAAAAATCTGTTAGCAAAGTTTACATACATCAATTAAATATTGAACAATATGATATTTGAACAATCGAGCATCAGAACTATTACACTGAAAAATAAAATTATTCGTTCTGCAGATGAATCAGGATATCCGACGGATAAATTGCTGATGAAATATGAAGTACTGGCAAAAAATGAGGTCGGGTGCATCATTACCGGATATGCCGGAATTATGCAGAATGGAAAAACGAATTATAACAACATGCTCATGATTCATGATGATTCTTTTATTGATTCATATAAAAGAATTACCCAAAAGATTCATGAATATCAAACGCCTATCATAATTCAAATAGCACATTGTGGAAGGCAAACACGCTCAAAAACGACCGGTTTTCCAACGGTGGCCCCATCGGCCATTAAAGACAAGTTCTTCAACGAACAAACACCTAAAGAATTATCGGAAGCAGAGATTTATGAGATAATTGACAATTTCGTTAAAGCTATTGACAGGGCCAAGAAAGCCGGATTCGACGGTGTTCAGTTGCACCTGGCTCATGGATATTTACTTTCGGAGTTTTTATCTTCCTATACAAACAAAAGAAAAGACAACTGGGGAGGCTCTACAAAAAACAAGTTCAGGATAATCAGTGAAATATTAATAAAAGCGAAACAAAAGGTTGGAGAGTTTCCCATATTGGTTAAAATGAATGCACATGATGGACGAAAGGGTGGCATGACATTGACTGAAAGTATTGAAATTGCCAAAATGCTTGAAATGCATGGTTGTGCAGGAATTGAAGTTTCATGCGGAGTTCATGAAGATGGACTTTATACATCCAGGGGAAATAAATTGCCACTTGATGCTCTTTTTAAATACAATTACACCTATAAAAATTATCCTTCCATTATTAAAAGTATAGCAAAACATTTGGTCCCTGTTTTTACCAAAAAGATTAAACCATACGAAAATTACAATGTTGATTTTGCAAAAGAGATTAAGAAAAATGTTAAAATTCCTGTAATAGTTGTTGGTGGCATCAAATCAATCGACTCCATAATAAGTATCATATCAGAGAATAAAGCCGATTTTGTTTCTATGTGCCGACCATTTATAATAGAACCGAATATAGTAAAGAAGTTTAAAGAAGGCACACAGACAAAATCGAAGTGTATCAATTGCAATTACTGTTTGATTGCCATGGAAGAAATTACCTTAAAATGCTTTCATGGGAAATTAAACTAAATACCGGCCACACATAACTGTTTTTCTTTTATTTCCTGGTTTGTGGATATATGCGCCAGGGAGTTGATGTGTTTTTCAGTTATTTTTTCCATTCCTAAACAGAACATCTAAATGATTAAACTAACCGTCAATAATAAAGTTTACAATCTCTCTGGTGAAGATGAATTAAGACAATTACTTGATATTTCTTTTTGTCATGATTTTCGTGAAATTTGGATGGAAGGCCATGGTGACAGTTCTTTATGTGTATTGACAAATAAAACCCGGGCATTTTTAATGTACCTGAGATATAAAGGTGATTGTGGGTTCAGCTCAAGAAATTTGAATGAGACGAATGAAGAATGTGTCGATTTCAAATTATCGAATGGCCAGACTGATTCTTATCCTGCAAACCGAACAGTAGATAAAATCCAGGGACTTGAATCGTTGGTTGTGTACTTTAATACTGGCGAGCGAAATATAAATGTTGACTGGGAATACGATGGTTAGTTCTACTATGACTGATTGTTAAGGTGAATATGGCTGTTACAGATCAAAAAGACGTTTGTCCAGAAATTATGGAAAATCCTCAGCAGAAAAAAAAATAAAATGTTTGGTTCGTGAGGACACGAACCAAGACGTAGAAAGAGTATTAGAGAATTCGTGGCTATTTTATCAACTTTTAGGCATCGCCTTGGAGAATAAAAACCGAATCCGTCAAAAGTAGAATTAGTCTTCATTTGCTAAAGTGATATCTTTACGTTATTTTTCGAAATATTTAACCTTGATTTAAGTTGTCGGATGAATCAATTTAAACCCTCTTAACCTATGAAAAAGGACCTTAAACCCTTCTATGGAATGAAAATATATCCATTAAAAAAACAGTTTTCCATATTAGCAATATGCCTCATCCTGTTCTCACTTACCGCAAAGGCACAGTATACGCTGCAGGATAAAGATGTGGTTGTGGAAAATGGTATAATTAAGAGTTGTTCTTACGATTTCACTGAAAAAAGTATTATTATTCCCCAGATATTGGACGGCCAAACCGTAATAAGCATTGATGACTATCCATCAAATGGTGTATTTGAATATAAAGGAATTACAGCCGTGCAGCTTCCCGCAACACTTTGCGATATTGGAGGATGGGCGTTTGCCA
>JAHEEB010000826.1 GCA_024640925.1 Bacteroidota bacterium
TGTTGAGAAAACAGCTTTTATTGGGTTAACCTATTTTCAGCTTATATCAATTTTTGTTCTGGTTTACCTGGTTTTTAGCGAAAAAGGTTTAATTTTAAAACAAACAGCCGATTATGGAAGAGCCATTAAAGAAAAATATCGACAATAATATAGTTAATTCAGACAGTTTCTATTCTGTTAGAAGAAACAGGGTACGAGATATTCTGTTTGGAATTGGCCTGGGATTATTTTATTTTATTCTCAGTTCTATTATAATAGCTATTATAGGTGATCTGGGTGAACCCGGCATTATATTCATTGCAGCATTTTTGATATTTATTTATCTTTTTGCTGTTGCGCTGTTCTTTATTATAAAAAGAAAGTATTTATCTATTGGGTTAATTATCATAGTCATTTTGCCTGTTGCTATATTTGGAGGTTGTCTGTTAATTATCAGTGTGGTTGGAATTGGAAGTGTCAACTAAGAAGGATATGGATGAGCCATTAGACAAAACTATTATTAATTCCGACGATTTCTATTCTGTCAGGAAACACCGAACAACCGATCTAATAATAGGAATTTGTTCCGGCTTTGTTTATTTTATCTTCGTGACACTTTTAATGGTAGCAGGAGGTTTTGGATACACAGGCTTGATTTTTAGTGTTATTTATATCTCAGCCATTGCCATATGTTTCGTAATAAAAAGGAAATATATATCTATCGGATTACTCATCATTTTAGCTCTGCCTCTTCTTATATTTGGTGGATGCTATTTGATTATCAACGGTAGTTAAAGTGTATAATAAACCATCTTCTATTATATTAGTCCCCTTATATTTTATTACTCCCATAATATTTCTAATTACGAAAAGAAAATTTATATCTATCGGATTACTTATTATGAATAGTAATCCCTTTTGCAATTATTGGAGGTTGCTTTATGATCTTTTCCAAAATACAACTTTTTTATTACGCACAATCCTTGTATCCCTTAGTTTTCTGGATTAATCTCCTCTTAAGTGATTTTATTTATACTAGAAGAGTGAGTAATGTCATGAATTATAGTGAGGCATATCACTCTTTTTTACTGAATATGTAAAAGCATTCTTAGTAATTTTTTAAACAATTATTACACACAAAAAAATACTAAAAAATGTTTTATTTCCTCCTGTATATTTCAAATGACATTTCAAATCATTTCTGACTTTTCAATAGATTTTTCAATCTGTCATTTTTCAAACCTTAATAGCGATGTTATATATCACATAGGTTTATAGCCTTAGTTGCATTTATTCTGTTTTTTTGATTTTTTTTTCAGAAGATATTAAAAATGGAGCAATGCCGAAAATCCATAATAGAGTAGGCATAAACAAAATAGGTTAAAAATGAAAATAAACATTATCTCATTAGCAATCATAGTTATTGCTTTTATCGGTTTAAATGGTTTTTCCCAAAAACACTCTTCCCCTGAACTTACCTCAAGTTTAAATTATACTGCTCAGAAGAAGTCTGGTTGGGCTACTTACCAAAAAACCGATGAATATTTAATTAAAACACAATTAACCCAGTGCGGTGTTCATATGAAAACATTGTTGCAGTTTGAAAACCTGACCACCCGGGAAATCGATTTACAGGTAATTCTTAAACCTATAATACCAACAATAGCTGAAATTGAATTTCAAATCAGGTTAACCCCAAAACAAGTAGAGACCCTCGATTGTGATAATAAAAATATACAATATGGTGAAGTGGATAAGGAATTCGAAATGAATGTAACGAAAAATTAAACCCTACAAACTATGAAAAAGAATTTACTAATTATATTGTTATGCTTGCTGGTAAATACTTTTGCATTTACGCAAAGTGAAACCACCGTGGGACAGGATTTCTGGATAGCCTTTCCACCAAATTATGATTCTTCACCGGAACTTAAAATCTTTATTTCTACCGAATCTGAAACGGAGGTTAGTGGAACGGTTAAATCATCGAGTTTATCAATTGATGAGACATTTACAGTTACTCCTGGTTCTGTTACCCAGATAACCATACCCAGTGAAGCAGCATTGGCTGTTGGTATAGAAAATAAAGGTATCCATATAAAATCTGACGGAGCTATTGCTGTTTATGGCCTTAACCGTATAAGTGCAACTACAGATGCATTTCTGGCTATGCCAAACACTTCCTTAGGTCTTGACTACAGAGTAATGACTTATAAAACAACTATTGGCACTTTATCATCTGCATTTGGGGTAGTTGCAACAGCTGATGGCACAACTCTTACAATATACAATGCAGAAACCGATGTGACAAGCACTGTTAGCCTGAATGAAGGTCAGACATACTATGTGGAAGCTCCTAGTCAGAACGAAGATTTAACCGGTTCGCGAATACAAGCCAACAAACCCATTGCTGTATATGGTTCTGTCGAGTGTGTTAATGTTCCTTCGGGTTGTAGTGCTTGTGACCACATTGTTGAACAAATGCTTCCTATATCCTCATGGGGGGTTGATTTTGTTACAATAGCAACTGCTGGACGCGATGCCAGTGGTGATATATTCAGAATTCTGGCTTCTGAAGATAATACCGAAATACGAATAAATGGAAGCCTTGTATCAACCATTGATGCCGGAGAATTTTACGAAGTAAACCTGACCGGTAATAATATTATAGTTACTTCAAAGGTAGCATTGGTTGCTCAATTTGCTAAAGGAATAAATTGTACTGGTGGTATTACAGGCGATCCATTTATGATGATAATACCGCCCAGGGAACAATTCCTTACAAACTACACTATAAGTACAGTTGCAGGTTTTGTTTCTCATTATATTAATATTATAGCTTCGTCAAAAGCTCTTGGAACCATTAAACTCGATGGTGTTTTAATTCCAACAGGCAGTTTCGCCCAGGTTGGTAGTTCTTCTTTTTATGGTGCTCAAATAGCTATTACTGAAGGTTCTCATACGCTGAAAAGTCCTGTTCCGTTCGGCGCTTTTGTGTATGGATGGACC
>JAHEEB010000151.1:0-4799 GCA_024640925.1 Bacteroidota bacterium
AAGGAGGCATTGCACCAACCTCGCATTCCGGAAACCTGATTTGGAATTCCTGCTCTGTAGCCAATTCAATGTTTCGCGAACCAACAATATCGCTTAAAACCCTAAAGTTGACTTTGTAACTTGCAGGTAGAACTGCCATAGCCATTCGGCCATCGACTTTAATAATTACCGTTTTTGCCATTTCATATCCTGAAATATGCACAGAAGCAGCTATTTCCTGGGCAGTAAAAGCCATGGAATGAGTAACTATTAAATACTTGACTTTATGGCTATCAAGGTACTCTTTAATTCTTCGTATTGGCATAACTATTTTTTTGATATTAATCCGATAATTTTTGTATCGATATATTTCATTGCCTGAAACATATCATAAGAGGTTATTCAGATAAATAAACGAATACCAAAAATGGTATGAGTGACACTTCTACTGGTAGCAATCTCTTTTAAATTTACTAAAAAAATACCTCTTTTACAAGTTCCTTATCATTAATTTAGTGGACTTTCCGTTGATTGTTTTTTTAATTAAGGCTTGATATTTTTCGTAAGCAACATTATAAATCCGTTTTTCGTATATTTACTTATTAAAACCACTACAAATGAAATCAGCAAGAAACCTGGCAATCCTTTGGATTTTTCTTCTTATAATCTCCTCTTGTGATAGCTACAAAGAGACGCAGCAAAGACGTAATTTTATGATGCCAGAGAAGGCTGATCTGAATAGAAATAATAAATACGAGCCTTCCAAAAAGAAAAAGACATACAGTCCATCCAAGAAAAGGAAAAAATCAAAAAAACGGTAGGATTTACTTATTTATCTGAATTTCTAAGATTTGTTCTGTTGGAATAGATTTTTCATCTATTTTTTTTCCGTGCATCCAAAGAGGTGAATCTTTAACCAGCTTCAGAATTTTTGCATTAATTTTTCGGGATTCTGTACCTTTAATAAGCTTTAAATTTTCAAGCGCACCCTCTTTATTTATTGTATAACTAATTACAATTTGTTGAACATTTAATGAATCTGGTATAATTTTATTAAGGCTATCGGCCAGATACGTCTTGAAGTTGTCTGTTTCTGCAAGCTGAAATTTTGCTAATCCCTCTGTTGGAGCGGACTTTTTATTTTTTGACAGACTTCTGTCATTGGTTTCGTCTTTTTTCACAGGCGAAGCTGCTTCTTTAGCAACATATCCCTTAAACTCAGACTTAGCTTCATCTTCAGCTTCAAGTTTAAGATATGGTTCTTCCTCAGGTTTTTCGACAGAAAAATCATTCAATTCAACGCTTTCAGCCTCAGTTGCTATACTCGCTAAAACCTCAGGTGTTTGTTTTGTAATCATTGCTGGTTTTGAAGATTCCTTAATATCTCCTTGTGGAATAAAGTTTGGAGACCTTGGAGCATTAGCACGAGGAGGAACTTCACGGGTATATTCTTCAACCTCACTCTGACTTTCAGTTTGAAAATTGTGCAAAGCCTTATCTTTATCTATCTTAACTGTAGATGGATTTGTATAAGCTATTTCTTTTGATTCCTTCACCTCTTTACTTTCTCTTAACTGAAACATATAGAAAAGTCCAATTAATAAGGTAATTGTTGCAGCTGCTGAAGTCAAAATATAGTAGATTTTTTTCGAATCTGTTTTTTTTGTTAGTGTTTTTAGCCATTCCGAATTGCGCATTTGACCTAATCTTTCTGAATATTGCCTGCCAGAATCAAAGTAGCGCGAACCATCTAATGCATCGCTGCATAACGGACATCCCTTTGAGTGTTGCAAAACAATTTCCTTTGAGGAATCATCCAGTAATCCATCAATATATTTTTCGATTGTTTTTTGTGATAGACAACCGTTTATATCAAAAAGTTCATTATATGCCTCTTTGTTTTTCATAATATTGTTCCAGCATTATCCGTAAATTTCTTTTCCCATTTTGAATATAGCTTTTCACATTATTAATTTCATACCCTGTTTCCGATGCAATTTCTTTATAGCTAAGTTCCTTCAGGTACATCAATTCTATGCAAATCTTCTGCTCCTGGTTTAGTTCTGAGAGGTAATTAAGAAGCATTGCGTATTCTTCTTCTTTTTCTCTTATATTGGGATGCAAAAAATCTTCAATTTCCATAAAAGAACGATCAAAATTTTCGTTATCCATTCTGTCTACTGGTTTCTTCTTACGAAATTCCATCAGACAGTAATTTCGGGTAGTAGTATATAACCACGATTTAAAATGTTCAATTTTATATTTCAGTAACTTATCTGTCAGGCTTTCAAATATCTCCATTGCAGCATCGCGGGCGCTTTCTTCATCTTTCATGTATTTCATACAACTGGCAAAAACAAGGTGTACATACCTTTCAAATAATACACCTATGTATTCTTTATCACTACTCCTGTTATATTCAAAAATAATTTCTTCATCACTCAGGCTGTGAACAGAGGCTACTTGCGATTTAGATGAACTTGATTTAATAAAAAAAACGCCAGGTAAAAAACCTAATACAAAACTAAAAATTGTACTTACAGTCACTGGCAGCATCAAATAATCATTATGTTATCGGATAAAAGTAAAAATTTTTTCTTCGTTTTTATGGAAATTTTAATAACAGTGCATCTAAAAGAAAAAACAGATAGAAGTATTATTAATAAATATCAGAATATGAAAGCAATAATCAATCAATTCAAGACAAAAAAGAGTGTATGGGCACTGTTTTTAGTTATATTTTCCTCTATTTCAGGATGTACTCAACCAAACGTAAATAATGGAAATATTAAAAATACCGGACACACAGTAATAAAAAGTGAAAATACCGATAATTGCCAGTCACCCTATTTTATGGTATTAGGGGAGAAGGAAGGTGGTAATGAACAATTGCCGTTGAAATCGACCACTGTTGATGTAAATATAGCCGGTGTTATTGCAGATGTTAAAGTCAGGCAATGCTATACTAATACCGGCAAAAACCCGATAGAGGCCATATATATTTTTCCTGCATCGACACGTGCTGCAGTATATAACATGGTAATGAAAATTAATGACCGGGAGATTGTAGCTATCGTTGAGGAGAAGGTTACAGCACGAGATATGTACGAAAAAGCGAAAGAGGAAGGAAAAACGGCCTCTTTACTTGAAGAACAAAGACCAAATGTTTTTCAGATGAATGTAGCAAATATAATGCCTGGTGCAACTGTTGATGTAATACTTTCATATAGTGAAATGCTTATTCCAACAGCAGGAACATATGAATTTGTATATCCCACTGTTGTTGGTCCCCGCTATGTAAGTAAAGCTGAAACAGAAAGTACAAATTCCGAAAAATGGACAGCTAACCCATATCTTGAAGAGGGAATCAAACCTGCTTCAACCCTCGATATTAACGTTAATATTGCAGCAGGTATGCCAATTAAAGAAATTCTTTGCGGACCACAAAAAAACGAAATCAATTATACAGGTAAAACAAATGCTTCGATAAAAATGACAGAGCCCGATGGTGGAAATAAAGACTTTGTTTTACAATATAAATTAGCCGGAGATGCAATCGAATCAGGCTTGTTATTATTTAATGATCCAAATGGAGAAAAATATTTTCTTGCAATGATGCAACCACCAAAAAAAGTTGATCCTTCCATGGTTACACCCCGCGAATATGTGTTTATTGTCGACGTTTCAGGCTCTATGTCGGGATTTCCACTGGAGGTCTCAAAAGAGTTGATGAAAAATATCCTGCATGGATTGAAAGAAACAGACCGTTTTAATATTGTCTTATTTTCAGGCGGATCGGACGTATATTCCCCACAATCGCTACCTGCAACTGATAAAAATAAAGCCAATGCTGTTAATTATTTGAATAACCTCTCAGGAAACGGGGGCACAGAGCTATTAAATGCCCTTAATACAGCAATGGGGCTAAACAACGAAAACAATTATTCACGCTCGTTTGTAATTATAACCGATGGTTATGTGAGTATTGAAAAAGAAGCCTTTGATTATATCCGCAATAACCTGAGTAATGCTAATTTCTTTTCATTTGGAATTGGCAGTTCGGTTAACCGATATCTCATCGAAGGTTTGGCACATGTAGGTTATGGAGAACCCTTTGTTGCCCTAAATGAACAAGATGCAAAAAAACAGGCACAGAAATTTATTCAATATGTCTCCTCTCCTGTCTTGACATCAATTACTATGAAGATTGACGGGTTTGAAACCTATGACGTTTTGCCGGAAAAGTTACCAAATCTTTTTGCTGAACGTCCTTTGATTATAGCAGGAAAATATAAGGGTGATGCAAAAGGAACAATTACCATTAATGGAAAAAATGGTACTGATAATTTCAATAACTCCTGGGTAATTGAACAAAACCTGAAACCAGAACAAACAAAAGCGATCAAATACTTGTGGGCAAGAGAGAAAATACGTCTTTTAAGCGATTATAACAATATCTCTAACAACGAAGAACTTAAAAATGAAGTAATTAAACTGGGTAAGCAATACAATTTATTAACAGAATACACTTCATTTATAGCTATTGATTCAAAAGTCACGAACCAGGGTGGAACTCAAATTACCGTTAAACAACCCCTCCCTTTGCCCGAAGGAGTATCTAACAATGCCGTTGGAAGAAGCAGTTCTTCGCCCATATTTGCATGTTCGGTGGAACCTGCCAAAATGATGGAAAAAGATGAAACGATGGAAACAGAAGCAAGTATAGATCGAGTTGATAAGAATAAAGTATATACTATCGTTGAAGAAATGCCGGAATTCCAGGGAGGAGACCTCAAAGTGTTTGAGGAATATGTTCAGAA
>JAHEEB010000151.1:4809-8074 GCA_024640925.1 Bacteroidota bacterium
CGGTTCACTATCGATGAATCTGGTAATGTAACTGATGTTGAAGTAATAAGGAGTGTAGATCCTTTATTAGATGCTGAAGCGATAAGGGTTATTAAATTATCGCCAAAATGGACTCCTGGTAAATTGGGTGGAGAGATAGTAAGAGTATCTTATACAATGCCTGTTAAATTTATCATCTGATAAAGGCTGATTATTACCCTATACACACAGTGGTATTGAGCAATTTAGCACAATAGATGTTTGTATAGGGTAATTTTTTTTTGACTAAAAATAATTTTTAAGAGATTTGAACATGATAATTTTAATAAATAGTACTTATTTTGTCATGTCCTATGCCAAAGTTTTACATTATTATATTAGTCTTACTTATTTGTTCAATTACTTATGGAATTGAAGATAAGCAGGATGGTCTTCTATCTGTAACAAAGGTCGAAGGTCCAAAAGATAGTATTTATATATACCTGAATCAATCTGAAAAGCTCGTCGATACATCACCAGCAATTGCTGTAAAAATGGCCGAGAGGGCAAAAAAAATTGCCAGTTATCATGAAATGCCGGAAAAAGAGGCTCTTGCATCAAAAATCCTGGGTAATGCCAAATTAAATCTCGAAGAGTATTATGAAGCAAAAAAACACCTTCAAACCTCTCTCGAGTATTTCCAAAACACAAATAAAAAAGATGTTTTGGGAGACATCTATTATTTACTCGGATTAACAGAGTACTATTTATCGGGGTACACAAAATCTATTGAATACTACCTGAAAGCCTCTTCCATTTTTCAATCTCAGCATAATCAGCAGAAGTATGCCAATACTCTTCAGAACATGGGACTTGTCTATCACTCGATTGATGCCCTGGATAAGGCTGCTGATTATTACAATAAAGCTCTTGAAATAAATTTACACCTGAACAAAAAGAATAATATTGCCGGACTTTACCAGAATTTAGGAATTGTAAGTTATAGAAACAAGAACGATTCCCTGGCTTTTGATTACTATAAAAAATCAATTGACTATTTTAAGGAAGTTAACGATCTGAAAGGAATTGGCATAACGTATAGTAATATTGGTTTACTTTATTTAAACCGTGATCAGCCAAAGAGCGCCTATACAAACTTTGAAAAATCGTACGCTTATTTTAAAAAGACCGGTTACAGGTTGGGGCAAATGTTAACATTGAACAATATTGGTTCTTCTTTAGCAATGCAAGGTGAATATTCCAGTGCCGAATCATATTACCAGCGTAGTTTAGCACTTGCTGAAGAATTATCTAGTATAGAAGGAGCATTAACAAATTATTCCGACCTCAGAAAATATTACGAGCAAAAAGGAATGTATAAGAAAGCTCTTGAATATTTCGAAAAATATTCGATACTTAAAGACTCATTGAATCAACTTAACTCAAAAGATAAAATTTCGGAACTAGAAACTCTTTACATTCTCGAAAATAAAGAAAAAGAAGCCGCCCAACTCGATGTAGAATTAAAAAAACAAAAGACTCATAAATATGCCATAATAGGATTCTTATCGCTTCTGATCCTTGCTATGCTTGTTATATTATCGGCTTATAATCAGAAACGAATTGCCGAAAAGAAACTTTCTGAACATAAAATAAACCTCGAAATCCTAGTAGAGAAACGAACAAAGGAACTTCAGCGACAAATTAGTGAAAGAAGAATTGCTGAAGAGTCTGACAAACTTAAGTCAGCCTTTTTGGCTAACATGTCGCATGAATTGCGTACCCCTATGAATGCTATAATTGCTTTCTCTAATTTTCTTCGGGAGCCCGATTTAAGCCACGATCGACGTTCTGAATACATCGATCATATAACGACTGCCGGAGATAGCTTGCTTCGTCTTATAGACGATATTATTGATATTGCAAAAATTGAGTCAAAACAATTAAAGATTTTCATTCAACCTACGAATATAAACAGGTTATTGATTGAGCTTTATAAAGTATTTACTGAATTGAAGATTAAAATCAATAAAAAACATATACAGTTAAACCTGAATATTGACAAGGAGTATAATTACATTATTAATACAGATTCCCAGCGTTTGAAGCAGGTAATGACCAACCTGATAGAAAATGCTTTTAAATATACCGATTACGGGAAAATAGATATTGGATTCGAAACCCACGATACTGCTGTCTCTTTTTATGTTTCCGATACAGGTATTGGCATTCCGCCCGATAAACACGAAGCCATTTTTGACAGGTTTTATCAGCTTAATCATTTGAATGATAGAAAAACCAGTGGAACAGGACTTGGGCTGGCAATCTGTAAAAACCTTATACAACTACTAGGGGGTAATATTTTTGTTGAGTCTGTTCAGGGTAAAGGAAGCACCTTCATAATTAAAATACCTGTTGATTCGATTAAAAAGCAGCATAATCCTTCTTTCCAGGAAGAAGTTAAAGCTAGAATGCAGGTTGTAAAACCAACTTATAATTGGAATAATATTACTATTCTGGTTGCTGAAGATGAAGACCTTAATTATAAGGTACTGGATACCTGCCTTACCCGAACAAAGGCAAATATTATAAGGGCTAAAGATGGCATAGCAGCTGTAGAAATATGTCGCAACCAAAAGATAGATTTAGTGCTGATGGATATTCAGATGCCTGGAATGGATGGTTATGAAGCCACGCAATATATAAAACAAATTAATAATCGAACTCCGGTAATCGCACAAACTTCATTTGCTCTTGTTGGTGAAAAAGAAAAATGTCTTCAGGCAGGTTGTGACGATTTTATTACAAAACCGTTAAATATTGATCTTCTTCTTAAAAAGATAGAGTTTTATCTTAAATAAAACGTATCTTCAAATTGAATTAGCTAATCTGTTAATTATCAAAACTCTAAAGATATTCTTTCAAATTCAGCCTTAAAAACAGATCGTTTTATTGGAGTGATCAGTGTTCATTTCGTTTAACAAAAACGAAATAATCTATCTTATTCACATTCTAATGGAAATAAAATACATAAATAAAGTCTATTCACTTAAACAACTATTAGTAATCCTTTTACCATATTTGAAATATGAACAATTATGATATTACCTGGAAAATAAAATTTATTTATGCACAGCAACGATTAAAATCCAAATAAATTTCACCCCTAAAAAGGTGTTTTTACCCCATATTATAGAAATTTGCCACCAAATTAAAAAGCTTATCCCAAACTATGGTTAGATAAATCAATATACTCTTTTCAAACTTTAATTTTGCAGTATAAATTATATCTTAAATAATGAAAAAA
>JAHEEB010000827.1 GCA_024640925.1 Bacteroidota bacterium
CTGGGCTAAATTGCAAGTCGATAACCCTTGATGCATGTGCATTGAGGGTATATAAAATTTTACCGGTAGATGCATTTAAAATATGGATTTTTCCTGATCTGTCACCAATAGCAATCTTCTCCCCTTCGTAATCATAAGCAACAGTCATAATTGGCGAGCTTCCTGAAAACAAAGGTGTTGCGTGTGAGGTAGAAAAAGAATATAGTAACAGCTTGCCACTGCTGGTTCCACATATCACCGATTGTCCTGAGGGAGATACATCGATATCGTTTATGCCCGATGGATCATTCATAATTAGCTCACTCTGGTTAGATAGCAAGTCCCAGTATTTAACCTTATTGTCAGTTCCCGATGAAACCATGGCATTTTTACCTGGTACAAATTTCAACCTGCTTGTTTCACCCGTGTGACCGGCAAATGTTCTGGGTACCTGAGTTGGTTGCAAGGTATTAAAGAGTTGAATAGTTCCCGTTTTAGATCCTGAAGCCATCCAGCGGCCATCAACGGTAATAGCCAGACAATTATTACCTGTTGTGCTGGTTGTTAAGATAGAAGGACTTGGATTATTTTTTCTAAAGCTCCATTTTAGAATAGAGCCTGCATTATCAGTACTGTAAAGGATATTTCGGGCCGGATCAAAAACAATTGCTTTAACAGAACTTTGATGGCCGGTAATATAGTTGTATTTTTGTCCTTTTAAATCGCGAAGGGCAACAGAAAGTCCGCGATATATCTCTGGCTGGTTAGCCTGACCGCCATTTTCACGATTCAAAATATAAGAAAAATAAGCTAATAAACCCGCCAACTGGCTATCATCAATCTGTGCAACTTTCAGACCAAGTGTTTGAGATAGAATCAAGATTCTCTTTCTTAGTTCAGCCTTTTTATCTACCTCGGCCTGTGATATTCCTTCCAGAGCTTGTTTAGCCGTTAGTTCAGCCATTTGTCTTTGCTGAGCAAATTCATAGCTGGTCTTTTCCAGTTCTTCGGAACGTTTAGTTGCTTCTTCAAATTTCAGGTTTGCCTGTTGTGTTTCTTCTTCTTTTTCGAAAAGCTGCATCATTCGGATTTTATCCAGAGAGTCTTTTTCGTGCAAAGCCCTCAGCCTTTCGTAATCTTTTGTTACATAAAGTTGTACTGCTTCATCTTTTTCACCTTCAACCAGTTTAGAATAAGCTTCCGCCCTGTCTTTTTGTTCAAGAGCATGCTCTCTTTGCTGGTATGCATAAAACATAAGTCCCAAAAAAGCAACCGCAAAAAAGCCCATCATTATAGCTATTCGTCTTGTACGATAAAGTTGTCTGCGCTGCGATTTGATTTTATTTTCTTCCTCAAGCTGAAACTTCTTTTCGCTTGTATTCAAGAAGACCATTGTTTTCTCAAAAGCGGGATTATATTTGCGGGCCCAGGCACGGTTGGGGTTCTGGGTTTTCTTCCAGTTTACAGCAAGGTGCAAATCGGGCGGTCTCATCAGACCAGTTTTACCTTTTTGAAACAGTTCCGATAATTCAACAAGGCGTAAATACATTTGTGAGGAAGATGCTTCTTCTTCAACCCAGTTCCTAAGTTTATCCCATATACGCATCAGACTTTCATGCGAGATATCGATAACTGTATCCGTTGTGAGTGGGGTTTTAACAGGAGGATTTAAAAAAGATCTGCCAGGTTCACGAAATAAATCAATAATTCTTATAATATCGCTAACCTGGGCCTGCGCTAATTCTGAAATTTCCCTTATGCAAACCGGTCTGCGTATTCCCTGACCTTCTTTACCTTTCTCGGTTATGGATTTAAATATAATAACACATAATTCCCTGTCGTCATCGTTTAGCATATGATAAGCTTCGTTCGCATGCATAGATAACGCATTATCAAGCTTTCCCGATGCCATATAATCGCGCATACTCAGAGGAACCAAAGGAGTGTTATGCCGTCTCCAAAATTCCCATGTACGCATCATTACATGCTGTAAAACAGGCAACTGGTCATGCCTTTCCTCAATACTATTCAAAAGATGTTGTACCAGTCTTGGTTCAATGGAAGCATTCGCTACCTTAACAGGTCCGCAGATTACCTTTTCGTAATCGATACGGGTCATTTGCGGTACAAGGTAATTACTTTTATTAATCAGATCTGTTAAGTCCTGAAATTCCGAACAATCTCCGATAAAATCGGAGCGCATAGTAAGAATTATATATATTGGCAGCTTCTCCTGACTAGCTGCATTTACTAATAACCTGATATAGTTTTCTGTTTCATCATTTGTTTTCTGGTTTTTCTTATAACGAAATAATTCTTCGAATTGGTCGACAACAATGAGAAGGTTTTCTCCTTTTTGCAGATCCAGTTGATTTACAGCATCGACTAATCCGAGGGAGTGTCGTTTGAGAACGGAATGAAAATAATTGGTGTTATATTCTTTATCAACTGCATTTTCTATTTCGGCAATGGATTGGGCAAGGTTAAAAATAGGAGTGTTGCCTGGTTTTGTAGTTGCAACACGCCATTTATCTCCTGCTTTTGAAATAAAACCGCCATATAATAAAGGTATTACACCACAATATATCAGAGATGATTTTCCACTTCCTGAAGCTCCTGTGATACTAGCAAAACGATAATCAGAAAGATAATTCAGAATGGTTTCACTTTGTCCTTCGCGGCCAAAAAACAAGTGGCTTTCATCCATACTAAAAGGACGAAGACCTGGGAAAGGATTTTTTAAGCGTATTTCGGATTTGTTCTCCATAGTTCAACCAAATTATCCTTTAATTTTATTAAAAAAACCGATAAGGCCATGCATATCATCAGTTTTGAATTGTTCTACTTCAGGCATCCAGGGCTGAAAATATTCGAGATCGGGTGAGCTGTCCATAATTAAACAAATACCTTTATAGGGTTTAATTCTGCCTTGCCCCAACGACTTTATGATATCCCTTATTTTGCTTGTTAACCAATTTATGTCATTATCTGGGTTATAAACC
>JAHEEB010000152.1 GCA_024640925.1 Bacteroidota bacterium
TTCAATAGGGATGAAAAAGACCAAACTGGCTATAATTATTATGATAGAAATGGTATTTATGGGCTTGATTGGTATGTTTTCTGGTCTTTTACTCAGCTCTCCATTCGTTTATTTTCTGAATAAATATCCGATAAGGTTAACCGGTGATTTAGCACAGGCAATGGAAGATATGGGTTTTGAACCTATTATGCCAATGGAATGGTTCGATACATATATTGTCTGGCAGGGATTAGTTGTTGCACTAATGGTAATAATTGCATGTATTATTCCCTTACGTAGAATTTACAAACTAAAAGAAGTTGAAGCCCTTAGGGCATAATAACACCATCATACATGAAAACAATGATATGGTCAATCGGGTGGAAAAATGTCTGGCGCAATAAAACCAGGAGCATGGTTGTCATTATTGCAGTTTTACTTGGCATTTTTGTAGGAACAATGACTTCCGGCTTCATGAAGGGTTGGATAAATCAACGAGTACATGATATTATCTATATTGAAGAATCGCATGTACAGATTCATAATCCTGATTATCTTTTCAACGAGGAATTGCAATTCACCATAAAAGAATTTGAAAAAGTTGTACATATTATAGATACAGCAAAAGGAGTAGTTGCATGGTCGCCACGGGTAAAAATGTATGTAATGGCACAAAGTGACTGGGCAGCATCAGGGTTTGCACTTAAGGGTATCGATGTTGAAAAGGAAAAAAAGGTTTCTGAAATACATAAAAATATAATTGAAGGAAGTTTTCTTGAAGGCGAGTATAAGATTCCCTCTATTGTTATAGGAAGTAAAGCAGCCGAAAACCTTAAGTTATTAAACTATCAGGTAACTTCGGGTAAGCTCGATTCTATTGATCATGAATTATTCACTGACGAAGTAATCAATAAACTACAAAATATCGGGGAAAAAAGATATAGAAAGGAGAAGGATTTCCGATCTATACTCTCCCAAAGCCTAAGTATTCAGGAATACAATAAATATGGAGATAAACTCACTGAATATTTTTCCTTTTACCGAATGGGTATAAAAATAAAACTCACCATACAAAACAAAAACGGAGAGATTGAACAGCCTGTTTTTAAGGTAAGGGGTATATATAAAACATCGAATACCATGTTTGATGGATTAACTGCCTATGTCGACCGAAAAATACTGAACCAATACACAGGACTCAACAGCAAAGAAGTTCATGAGATAGCTATTCTATCAACCGATAACGAAACAGGAACTGAACTGGGAGAACGTTTGAGCAGCTATTTTCCAGAAAGCAATGTAATGTCGTGGCGAAAATTATCACCGGAAGTTGCTATGTATACCGATTTTATCAATCTGATAGGTTTTATTTATATCGGAATTATTTTACTGGCATTGGCTTTTGGAATTATTAATACCATGTTAATGTCCGTACTTGAAAGGGTAAAAGAACTGGGCATGCTTATGGCCATCGGTATGAATAAAAAGAGAGTATTCTCCATGATAATGCTCGAATCGGTCTTTCTTACTTTATCAGGAGCTGTGGCAGGTTTGATTGTTAGTGCCATTGTAGTAAAGATAACAAACAGAACAGGCATTAATTTAAGCTTTTGGGCCGAGGGATTAGAAGCTATTGGTTATTCTGCCATTGTATATCCGGTGGTAACAGTGCTTGATTATATTGGAGTAATTTTATTAGTGATACTAACCGGAATAATATCCTCCATATGGCCTGCCCGGAAAGCACTAAAACTAAACCCTGCTGAAGCACTAAGAACAGAATAAATATAAAATGAAAATACCGATCACTAATAACCGATCACTGATTACTGATCACTAAACAATAAAGTCATGAAAGTCATCGAATTAAAAAACGTGGAAAAAATATACAACGACTCTGAAGTAAAGGTTCATGCAGTAAGAGGTGTTGATCTGATTTTTGAAGAAGGTGAATTTGCTGCAATTGTTGGTCCTTCGGGCTCGGGGAAAACTACTCTGCTTAATATGCTTGGTGGATTAGATAAACCTACCTCCGGAGACATTGTAATTTCTGATATCCATATCAGCGAATTAACCGGATCGCGACTGATTGATTTTCGGCTACATAACATTGGCTTTGTTTTTCAGTCATACAACCTTATTCCGGTGCTGACAGCAAAGGAGAATGTTGAATTTATTATGCAAATGCAGGGAGTGCCTGCTAAAAAGAGATTAGAACGAACGAAAGAACTGCTCAACGAAGTTGGTCTGGGAGACAGGCTTGATAGTCGTCCTGCACAATTATCGGGTGGTCAGCAACAACGTGTTGCTGTAGCAAGGGCACTTGCCTCAAAACCCAAGTTCATTCTGGCAGACGAACCTACTGCCAACCTCGACTCAAAATCTACGGAAAATCTGCTGGATATCATGGAAAAACTGAATAAAGAAGAACACATAACCTTTATTTTTTCAACCCATGATGCCAGAGTTATGAAAAAAGCCCGAAGAGTTATAACCATTGAAGATGGTAAAGTTATTCGTGATGAAAAAAAGTAGAAATCTCAATGAACTTTCATTAAACCATAAAGTGAAATAATAAACCCCTATTAACAATGAATGCAGAAAAATTTTGGTACGGATGGCTGAAAGTAGCTGCAGCTCTCTGTTCTTTTTTAGGAATTTTAATGGCTCTCTTCAACCAAACTCCCTTTTTCAATCATTTCAATGAACATATTGAAAAGATGTTATATTCTCATCCTCAATTAGGTATCAACGTATCTGAATTTAGGGAATTACTGGTAAGTGTTTCGGGCACAATTATCGCAGCCTGGGGTATTGCAATGCTTTTCCTAATCATTTATCCTTTGCAAAGGAAAGAACTCTGGTCGTGGCGTGCCTTAACCATATCTCTGTTGGTATGGTTCAGTCTCGACACATATGTTTCTACTTACTACGGAATTACAATTAATGCTCTGGTGAATGTTGTTTTCGGCCTGCAGTTCTTTGCTCCGCTTCTTTTCCTGCGAAAAACCATGCAGCCACGATTAAAAGAATCCGTATGATAAAACTTCGGAAGAAAATAATTTTCCCTCTGCTGCTTCCAATTATCCTCATAAATATTTCAACTTTCGGACAGGAAGAAGAAAAACCTTATGAACTGAACGGCTACCTTTCATTAATGCCCCAAATTATGTGGAACAGCGATACCAGTTATAAGCAAATACAAGTCCATAACCGTGTGAACTTTTTTTGGTACCCATCAGAAAAGCTTACATTTTCCGCACAGATGAGAACTCTACTTTATTATGGGAACTTTAACGAAAGAAAAGAATTATCAACCTCAATTGTTTCAGAAGAAGGATATTTTCTACCTCTTACCTTTCAACAAACTATTCCTGATAACGGATTTCTTTCTGTTTCCTTAGACCGCTTATATATGGAATACAATCTGGAAAAACTCGATATCAAAATTGGAAGGCAGCGGATAAACTGGGGGCAGACTTTTGTATGGAACCCCAATGATATTTTTAATACATACAATTTTTTTGACTTCGATTATGCCGAACGTGCTGGTGCCGATGCTATCCGTCTCCAATATTATACAGGAGCAACATCTTATTTTGATCTGGCCATTAAAATTGATAGTTCCAGCAATGCTACGGCAGCAGCCCTTTACAAATTCAATAAATGGAATTGTGATTTTCAGTTTCTGAGTGGTTACTACGGACAAAAAAATACAAATCCATTAAGCAACAAAGGTAATGTTGCCGATTGGATTACCGGATTTGGGTTTACAGGCGATTATAAGGGAATAAGCTTGCGTACAGAATCCAGTTATCTGCACCCTGCTGAAAACTTTGCAGATACATCAGGTATCTTCCTTTCTTCAATTGGCCTTGATTATACATTCAAAAATGATTTGTCGCTGAATGCAGAATTCCTTTATATGAACAAAACAAGTCTGGGGTCAGTATCCGGATTACTCGACATATATTCAGCTCCTATGACAATAAAATCAATTGTTTTTACAAAATACAACTATTTTGCTCAGGCCGCATATCCGATAACACCTTTACTCAGGACAACATTCTCAGGCATGGTATTTAACGATAAAAGAATAACCGGATATTATATTGGCCCTTCAGCAGAAGTGTCGCTTACAGATAATATAAGCATTTCGGCATTTTACCAGTTCTTTTCATTTACTATTAAGGATTTACCTTTTATTGGTAATTATAATCAGAAGTTGAACTTTTTGTTTCTAAGATTAAAATGGAATTTTTAAATTAGTCAAATGCTTGAATCTTGGACTAATTGATTGATTCTTGAAAAGTAAAAGAGTTTTTGAATTGAATTAGCGAAAGTTTTCTTAGATTTTATTGACATAATTGTTAAAATTTGCCTTTGATAAAATCAAGCACAAAAATATGTCTATCAAACTGGAAAAAGTTGGAAAAGAACACATCGAACTTGCGCATAACTACCTTTTTCTTTTGGAAGAATCGGAAAACTGGATAGCATTGAAAACTTAAATGAAATAAGAAACGTTGGATAGCGAATTTAAAATCAATATATTATGGGACCTGTAGAATTTATTAAAGAATTAAAAGCATTAGGATGGAATATTGAAGATTCTGGAAAAGATGATATTATAGAAATTGATTTGTTAGCTGATGGCAGATTTGTGAACGCTCCTTCGGAATTAGCGGAATTTATTGGTCAATTCTCTCTTTGTGCCAGCAAGGATGATACCATTTGGTTTTTATCCATCAACGATTACCTTGAAGAAACAGATTCTGATTTCTCATGGGACGAATTTGAACAACAGAGTCTTGATTCTGCCGTTGACGAGGATGTTGAAGAAATTGAAAAATTCTGGAATTCAAATCTTCCTTTTCTTATGGCTGTAAAAAATGGGTATGGTTATGCTGCTGTTGTTTTGGATGGAGAAAACAAAGGATCTGTAGTTTTAGGGAATGAGCCTGAATTTGAGGACACAGTTACTATTGCCAATTCCATAAATGAATTTTTCGATATTTATATTTCGGTTTTAAAAAATGAGATTCAGAATCCTGCTTTTAGTTTTATTAAATAATTAGAACAATGAATAGTTACAAAATTAATTTTACCCAAAATATTCATGAGAAATCAATTGAATCAAGAATTGGAGGATTTTCTCTACTGCCCGAAGATGTTGAATGGCCAAAGAATCCACGTGGAGAAAAGCTGGTTTTGATAGCTTCGATAAGCAGTAAGATGATAAATGAACTGGTTGGTACCAATTATCCTGATGATACCATTTTATCTGTATTTTCAACGTATAACGAAGAGTATTTTTTGGATGTTATAACCTATCATGGCAGTAAGGAAGAATTAAAGAATATAAAAAGTGGCTTCACACGGGTTATTCTTCATAAAACTGGCTCTGGAAGAAGCGAAGCTCACTATTATATATCAGCCAGAAAAATTGAACTGGTTGAAAAAACAGATGAACAAAACTATACAGCTTCAAAAATAGGAGGAATGCCGGGATTATTACAAAACGAGCCGTTAAATATTGGCAATAAATTATTTTGTTTGCAATTATATTCTGCCGATTTTCCCGAAGGATGTGATGATATTTTTTATTTGTCCGATGCAGTTGGCTATCTTTTTATTTCTGTGGATGCGAATTATAATGATTCAGGAATGTTCTTTGTACAAACAAGCTAAAAAGGAGATTATTCCGGCCATTTCCAGAACCATTTAAAACCATAAAAAAGTTTATTATCCATAATTTTTTAGTACATTGGGATCTTACATCTCTTATCGTAGAAAGTAAATTAGAATTTGTATGATAACCTTCTTTAAACAATTAATTAGAGTGCTTACTGCTGGTTCTTTTCGATTAAAAAAAGATGCTGAAAATTTAACAGAAGAACAATTTCGGGCAATTTCTATTGGTGCTGTCTTAAATGAGCAAGGCACATTTTACATAAATTCCTTGGAAACAGGAGCCGACAAGATGATTGAAACTAAAAAATTTAAAGAATGGTGGGATGTATTTGATTCAGCATCTGCAATTTCGTCCCTCGATTTTTTGAGAAATGGCGGGCATAGGATTTATTATAATTCATTGTTAAAAATAGTATTATCATCTGAACCAAATGAGTGGGAAAATAAAATAAATGAAGGTGATTTTGAGGATCCGGAAAAAGCTTTACATTTTTTATTCAATATACACAAGAGTATCTCAGATTTAAGAAATGACGGTGTTATAAAAGAACCACAGGATTTACAGATTGATATTACATCCTGGGATTTAGGCAGATTATCAAGTCTGGCTCGTAGTTTTTATTCACTTGGCTATATTAATGAGGCTGCAGCATGGGAAAATTTGATGTTTTCATTAAAAGAATCGCAGAAGATATACAACAGTTGGGAAGATTTTGCAAAAGGTTATCTGATCGGAAGGGCGATGTGGTCGGGTAACAACGATATTTTCTATAGTGTGGATAAGTTGTTGAATAATCAAAAAAGTCCATGGAAGAAAGTAAGTTTTAAGTAATAAAGTGGGATAGCAGACAAAATTCTTTTATATTATTGCCAAAAACAATTTTTTTTTACGTAATACGTTACTATTTTCGTCTTATATAACGTTGAACCACTCTTAACATAATAAGAATGAAACCACTTAAACCACTTAAACTACTTTTTGTTTTTTTTGCTGTATTGCTGATATCTCAGACACTTAGCAGTCTTACAGCACAAGAAGCGCAGAAACTTTCTTTGGAGAAAGGTACAATTGCTAATCGTTTCGATTATGTAATTAAAGAATCGGGGACCTATAATGATTCGAGGGTTGTGAAGGCCTGGTGGCTTACAAGACTTAAATCTCATGTATCTGATTCGCTTAGGGGATTAAAAAACCAATTACATTCATCGGAAAAGATTATAGCTACTAAAGATGCTGAAATTGATTCCTTGAGAACAGCCTTAGCAGAAGTTCAGAATGCTTTATTAATATCGAAAAATGAAAAAAACAGCATTCGGTTTTTAGGAATTGCTATGTCGAAACAAGCTTATAATAGTATTGTCTGGCTTATAATTTTCGGATTGGGCACTTTTTTGTTGATTTTTATCATTCTTTTCAAGAGAAGCAATCTGATCACTAAGCAAACCAAGACTTCGTATGCGGAATTAAGTGAAGAATACGATTCACATAAAAAGCGTGCCCTTGAAAGAGAACAGACACTGGTCAACAATTTTCACAGGGAAGTAACCAAGCTAAAAGAAAAGAAAACAGTTTAACATCAACTGGGAATTAAAGACCCGGATATATCTAATTAATTAACAGATATATCCGGGTCTTTTATTAAAACCAAATTAGGTATAACCTGCATTGGTTGTTTCAATCCATTTTTGCGGTGTAAGAGAAAAACTATTAGAGCCAGATTCATTTTTAAACGCATCGAATTCGATGCGTTTAAAATCCGGATTATTTATCAATTCCATAAACCGCAAAACTCAATAGTATTTTTGGTACGAAGCATGTTTTGAATAATCTGGTTTGTTCTTTCTTAAAGAATGTAAACGTAAAACATAAAGTTGATTTAAAACAAAAAACCGGACAATGCCCGGTTTTTCGCTCCCCAGGTAGTCCCGATGTACATCGGGAAACCTACGACCTACGGATTAATCCCGATGTACATCGGGACCGCTCTAACCAACTGAGCTAAATCGTTTTATGATATTATCAATATTCCCTCTATTTATAATTTCTTCCAAATAAAGTTTATTTTTCTGCTTTTTGAGATGTTTTTCAATTTTCATTGCGAATCCACGCTCCTCCCCTACAGGAAAAAAAACTTTAAGTTCCCATGGCCTGAATCTGGAAGTATAACTTTTTTCCGAGATTTCATTATGCTCAAGCAAACGTCTGTTAACATCATCGGTATGTCCAATGTAGTATTTATCAGCACCAGCAGAATAAAGAATGTAAACGTAAAACATAAAGTTGATTTAAAACAAAAAACCGGACAATGCCCGGTTTTTCGCTCCCCAGGTAGTCCCGATGTACATCGGGAAACCTACGACCTACGGATTAATCC
>JAHEEB010000828.1 GCA_024640925.1 Bacteroidota bacterium
CAGTATTGAAAGAGGCTGTAGATATTTTAATGCAGGCAACCCCAAAGTCCATTGATCTGCCCGATATTAAAAAGTCACTTGAAAATGTTGAAGGAATTGATAATATCCATCATGTTCATATCTGGAAGCTGACAGATCATCAGGTTCACTTTGAATGTCATGCCGATGTTTCTTCAGACATGCCCATAAGTAAGACTGAACAAATTTTACATAAAATTGAAGAAATTCTTAAAAACAAATTTGGTGTTTCACACGTTACTATACAGTTCGAGCATTATTGTTGCGAAGGAAAAGAATTGATAAACAATATTTGATTTAACACGTATAAACATGTTGGTAATGTCCCATTTTGAAAAACTTTCTGCAATGGTTAATTGTCAATTGGGATAATTTTTATCAGGAGTTCTTGTTGTAGCCCTTCTTGCAAAAACTCTATTTAAGAAAAGACGAAAATAATTTATTTAAAAACATTCTATATATGGAATCTATTCAATTTTTTGTGCGTGGTATGAACTGCAACCGTTGTAAAAAAAACGTTGAAAATAACTTATCCCGGCTTCCGGATATTCAAAATGTAAAGGTTGAACTTGATAAGGATCTTGTAACTATGACAGGGAATGATATTGACCTTCAGAAAGTGAAATATGTAGTAGAAAGTATTGGCTATAGGTACGAGGAAATTCAAAAATAATTTCGTTGTCTGAGTTTAAGAATTGCTTCAGGCTTTATCGATTGAACGATTTGGGCTTATTTGAGGTAGATAAATTATGTGGATTAGGGATTTTATGATATCTCCCTAAAAAAGTTTAACCGCCCCACTATAGCAGGAACGGTTAAACAGCTAAACCAATACAAAAAATTATTCTATTTAATATTATCCCCTGATCCTTTTCTTTATTCTGAAACCGGAGTAAAACTGATTGCCTGACCTCCGCCTGCTGCTAATTTAATAACGATGAAATCTGCTGATGTAACTTTGTTGGAGGTAATACTTACAGCAAAAGGGTTGGAATTCCAGTTTGCATCGTCATTGTCGGCATAAATCACTGCCTGATATTTTTTTTCTGGATCAAGAAAGCTTAGCCGGATGGTAAGTTCCCGGACATTTTCGTTGGTAATACTGCCCAGGTACCAGTTTTCGCTGTTTCGGTCTTTACGTACAATAGTTAAATAATTACCTATTTTTGCATTCAAAACCTTGGTGCACTGCCAGTCGCAAGGAACCTTTTTTATAAAACCAAATGCCGGATTGTTATTATAATTATTAGGACAATCGGAAGCCATTTGTAAAGGACTGTATAGCACAACAAATAAGGCAAGTTGCTTTGCAAGAGTTGTCTGTACCCTGGTTCCCTGATGAAGTGGATTGTTAAAATTGAATGTCCCTGGTGTAAAATCAAGAGGCCCGGCAAGCATACGGGTAAAAGGTATAATTGTTGTATGTGAGGGTGGATTGCCTCCATCGGTTGACCAGGCATCGTATTCCTGTCCTCGGGCTCCTTCCTGGGTCATCAGATTTGGATAAGTACGTGATAATCCGGTTGGTTTTATGGGCTCGTGACAATCAATCATCAACTGGTATTTTGCGGCTGTTTCTATAACTTTCCGATAATGACGTACGCCATATTGCCCATCGTGCCATTCTTTTCCATCGAGATATTTGCCTACATAGCCAGTTTTAACAACATGCATACCAAGTTTGCTGTACATTTCAAAAGCATGTTCCATCTGGTTTTCGAAATCTGTGGCAGCTCCATGAGTCTCGTTATGGCCAATCAGTTGAATATTTTTTGAAGCTGCATGGTTGCATACTTTCTCTATATCGAAATCGGGATAAGGCTTTGTAAAACTGCACGTCTCGTTCATACCCCATCCAACATTCCAGCCTTCGGCCAATACTCCGCCAAACCCGTTTTTAGAAGCAAAGTCGATGTATTGCATTGTATTTTTTGTTGTTGCTCCATGATTTGGTCCCTGTTCCCAAGTGTTATCGCCCATATGCAGATTCCACCAGATACCAATATATTTCATAGGTTTTATCCACGAAATATTTTCCAGTTTGCATGGTTCATTCAGGTTAAGCATCAGGTGCGAAGTAATCAAAGCTTCAGCTTTAGTGGCAATGATTATTGTTCTCCATGGAGTAACAAAAGGAGTTTTTCCGTATACTTTTACCCCATTCGACCAGGGAACCAACTCACACTTGAGAAGAGATGAATCTTTTCGCTGCAGGGTCATAGAAGCATAATCCGTCAGATTTGCCTCGTGAATGGCCAGAAATAAATTGCTATCGGCTTCGATTGTCAATGGAGTATTAGCTGTATCTATGGAAGAGATAGCTGTGTGCCGATACAGACTTTCATAAAAGCTGGTCTCGGAATGAACCGGAATCCACCATGCCTTATGATTACCAGTAAGATTGAACTCTGTTTCTTCATCCATCAGTATGATGCTGTCTACCTGAGGTTGTTCAGGTATATTGTACCTGAAACCAACACCATCATTGAATATCCTGAAAATCAGGTCAAGATTTCGATGAAGGGAACTTTTTTCCTTCAGATGAACAATGAGTTCGTTGTAATTATTCCGAATGAACTTTTCTTCACCCCAGGGCTGTTCCCAGGTTTGATCATAATTGTTTTTCTCAACACCGGAAATAATAAAATCGTGGTCGAGATCGGGCATATTGCTGAATTTAAATCCCAGAAAAGATTTATTTATAACTGGCTTATGCTGCTTACAAACTGTATAAAAAACTTTTCCTTTTTCGACAATAACTTTTACCTGAATTGTACTATCGGGCGAAACGGTTTCTAATGTATGGATTTGCTTATCACACCCTGTATTTATCAGAAATAAAAGAATGCAACTATATATCAAAGATTTTCTAACGTTCATTTTTCAAATTATATTGAATTAAAGACTTTCCCAATGCATATCGGGATTCAGTCTGACAATTTTGGAGAATGGTTTTT
>JAHEEB010000829.1:0-1927 GCA_024640925.1 Bacteroidota bacterium
TAGCATTTCAGTTAAAAAACGAGATAGACGATTTATTCCTTGTGTTAGGAGCAGAAGTTGAAGGGAAAGCTCATTTGGTAGTAGCATTATCTGATAAACTCATTAAATCAGGCAAGTTCAATGCCGGAAATATTGTTCGTGAGTTGGCTAAAGAAATTGAGGGCGGGGGAGGAGGACAACCTTTCCTTGCTACAGCTGGAGGTAAAAACACAGGAGGTATACAAAATGCACTGGAAAAAGCAAAAAAAATGATAAATTAAAAAGAAGCCCGGTTTTGTCCGGGTTTTTTTTTAATTTTATTAAACAAAAAGATTTTGACCTTGTTCGTTAGAAATATTCTTCGGTTTTAAACAATTAAGTTATGAAAACAAGATGTCTTCCCCCGATAATACTTATTATTCTTATGGCAACAGCATGTAAAAACACTGAAAAATTCCCTAAAATCGCTGTCGAATATCCAAAAACGGAAAAGGATACTGTTTACGATGAATATTTTGGAACAAAAATCGCCGATCCATATCGCTGGCTGGAAGATGATCTTTCAGCAAAAACGGCAGAATGGGTAAGGCTTCAGAATGCAGTTACTGATAAATACCTTACCAGTATACCATTTCGCGATCAGGTTAGAAAAAGAATGAATGAACTTGCAAATTTTGAACGTTATGAAATACCTTTTATTAAATCCGGTAAATACTATTTTCTGAAGAATTCCGGATTACAAAATCAACCTGTTTTGTATGTTACCCAAGCTAAGGATAAAGAGGGTACTATGTTGATTGATCCAAATACATTTTCAAAAGATGGTACAACATCCATTGATATTCTCGAATTTTCAAACAATGGGAAGATGCTGGCATATTCCATATCAGAGGGTGGTTCTGATTGGCAAAAAATTATTACTGTCGATGCAGTTACTGCCAAAGTTATTGGTGATACCATACATGATGTGAAATTCAGCCCCATTGCATGGTATAAAAACGAAGGATTTTTCTATTCAAGTTATGATAAGCCTTCTGCAGGTTCAAAACTATCCGGAATTACTATGTACCATAAGGTCTATTATCATAAAACTGGAACTCCGCAAAGTTCCGATAAGGTTATATTCGGAAATGGTGAAATCAAACGAAGGTATATTAACGCAGATTTATTTGAGAACAGCGATTATTTATTTATAACTGCAGCTGAAGGAACAAGCGGCAATGAAATATATTTTCGTAAAGGCGCACTTTCAAATGATGGGTTTAAACCGATTATAGCAGAACTAACAAATGATAATGTTGTTGTGTATGCAAAAGGTGAGGATTTTTACATTCTTACAAACATGGGTGCGCCAAACAAGCGACTTATAAAGGGAAATGTAAATAACCCACTTTCGGACAACTGGAAGGATATAGTGCCAGAAAAAGGAGAAGTGATTGAAACAACAACTTTTGCCGGAGGATACTTTTTTGTTCAATATTTAAAAGATGCTGTAAGTGTAATATACCAATACGATTTGGATGGTAATATGATAAGGCAGGTGCAACTTCCATCCATTGGGTATGCTGAGGGTTTTTATGGAGAAGAAAATGATAAGGAAGTATTCTTTTCATTTGAATCATTTACAGTTCCTGCCACAATGTATTCTCTCGATATCAAATCGGGTAAGACAGAGGTTTTTAAAAGTCCCAAAACAGGAACTAACCTGACAGATTATATAACAACACAGGTGTTTTATTCAAGCAAAGACGGTACGAGAATTCCAATGTTTATAGTGCACAGGAAGAATATTGAACTGAATGGTCAGAATCCGACTCTGTTATATGGTTATGGAGGATTTAACGTGAGTTACTCCCCATCATTCTCTATGCGTTGGCTTATGTGGTTGGATATGGGTGGTGTTTTTGCCCTGGCAAATATACGTGGAGGTGGTGAATATGGAGAAGCA
>JAHEEB010000829.1:1937-2971 GCA_024640925.1 Bacteroidota bacterium
GCAGGTATGAGATTAAACAAACAAAATGTTTTCGATGATTTCATAGCTGCAGCTGGCTATCTGGAGGAGAAGGGTTATACATCACCTGAAAAACTAACTATTCTGGGTGGTTCAAATGGGGGATTACTAATTGGGGCCGTGATGACACAAAGACCCGAACTTTTTAAAGTAGCTTTGCCTGAAGTTGGGGTTATGGATATGTTGCGTTTTCACAAATTTACAGCTGGTGCTGGTTGGATAACTGATTATGGTTGTGCCGACAGCAGCGAAGTTTTTTTCAACTATTTGCTAAGTTATTCCCCGGTACAAAATGTACGAAAGGGAACTAATTATCCTGCAACAATGGTAGCTACAGCAGATCATGACGACAGGGTTGTGCCTGCACATTCATTTAAGTTTATCGCTCAATTGCAGGATAAACAGTCTGGTGAACTTCCGGTACTAATCAGAATTGATACCAAAGCAGGACATGGTGCTGGTAAATCCACCAATATGTTCCTTAGCGAACTAGCTGATTTATATTCATTTGCATTTTATAACATGAATGAAACGCCAGTCTATTATAAGAAATAATTTTTTACATTAGAGAATGGACCTGGACGATATATTTAGAACTTTTGATATACCTGATTATTGTGCCATAAACTATGGTAATAATCCTCTGTTCTTTCAAAAAAAAACACATAAATGGAATCCAATTACCAGTATTGAGTATCGCGATATCAGCGAACTGTTGGCAATGGGCATGCTGGTTTCGGGGTTTAAAAGAGGTGAAAATGTAGCTACAATTTTCAATTCCAATAGTCCACAGTGGAATTTAATTGATATGGCCCTAGCTCAGGTTGGAGCGGTTAATATTCCAATATATCCAACATTGAGTGATAGCGACTTTCTTTTTATTCTTAACCAGGCTGAAGTCAGGAATATATTTGTCAGCGATCAATCCTTATTCAATAAAATTTCGCATTTACAGAAGGAGATAGTTACTTTCGAGAAAATATTTTCAGTTGAAAAGTTGCCAAATGTAGCAAGTT
>JAHEEB010000830.1 GCA_024640925.1 Bacteroidota bacterium
GTATAGAGGCTGTTTTAGACTTCTTTGTCGATATACCCAAAAATGAAATAATATATGTTGGCGATGCTCCAAGTGACATTAAAGCCTGTAAAAAAGTTGAAATTCCAGTTGTTGCAGCAGCATGGGCAGATACCGTTGAACCTGAAAAACTAAAAGAATTAATGCCCGATCAATTGTTTTATACCATAAGTGATTTTACAAATTGGATATGTTTAAAATTAGAATAAAAAAACAAGACCTGTTTGAAGAAGTAATACTCTTGGTTGATCAAAATATCTGCTATTTCTTATGAATTTCATTATTTTAGTTGCAAATGATAAATACACTTGAAAAAATTATCAGACCTATTACAACTAGGCAATCCATTACTTTATGAAGTGAGTAAACCTGTTTTACAATCAGAGTTGTCACTGGTTTCAGGTTGGGTTGCAGACTTACACCATGTTATTCAGGAAATAAGGACTAAATATAATTTTGGTAGGGCAATTGCTGCTCCACAATTAGGGATACAGAAAAGGCTTATTTATATGAATATTAACAAGCCTGTTGTAATGATTAACCCTCAACTCAGCCAATTGAGCAATGAAATGATTGAACTTTGGGATGACTGCATGAGTTTTCCGAATCTTTTAGTTAAGGTTAAACGACATAAAGGTGTTACAATTCAGTATTTAGATGAAAAATGGCAACAGCAGGAATGGAAAGTGGTTGATGACTTATCTGAGTTAATACAACATGAGTATGACCATTTAGATGGTATACTTTGCACCATGAGGGCAGTTGATGAAAAATCTTTTAAATGGCGTGAATTTTAGATGTGAAAACAAGATCAGTAGTCAAAAAAAAATCTTATAGATGAATTATGCTTTAACAGAATTAATTACTAACTTAAGTTAGGTTTACATGAATGGATGTTTTTTCAAACAAACATTGAATTAACTAACTTACATGGAAAATATTGAATTGCTGAGCAATAAGTTGGAGCGAGCCCTTCTGACTCTTGACAGAGATAAAGCGGAAGAAATAATCAGGGAAACAGGCAAGGAAAATACAGCTATAATCATCTCCGGAGAATTGGTTTCTTATACATTACAACGTATTGGCGAAGCATGGGAAGAAGGAAAATTAGCTCTCTCTCAGGTTTATATGAGCGGCATTATTTGCGAAGAATTAATTGACCATATTCTGCCTCCTGCAAGTCCTCAGCGTAAAGATCAACCCAAAATGGCTATTGGTGTATTTGAAGATTATCACATGCTGGGTAAACGAATAATATATTCCACATTAAGAGCCAGTGGTATAGAGTTAATGGATCTGGGAGGTGGTCTTTCTGTTAACACTCTGGTTGAGATAGTTAAAAGGGAGAACATAAAAATATTGCTTTTGTCTGTGTTAATGCTGCCATCTGCTTTACATATAAAACTATTGAAAGAAGAACTCTTGGGTATCGATGTTAAAATTATTGTAGGAGGTGCCCCTTTTCGGTTTGATGACCAACTATGGAAGGAAGTGGGTGCTGACGCTACAGGTAAAGATACAACTGAAGCCATTGCTTTAATTTCTGAACTAATTGGAGTGAAAGCATGATTACAACTCAGATGACATCGATGGAGCGGGTGCTGAAAACACTTTCGCATAACGAGCCAGACCGGGTACCATTTTTTCTGTTATGCACCATGCATGGCGCAAAAGAACTTGGTATTGGAATAAAGGAATATTTCTCTTCTGCCGAACATGTGATAGAAGGACAACTTAAATTACTTAAAAAATTTGGCAGCGACTGCCTTTACCCATTTTTTTATGCTCCACTTGAGATTGAAGCTTTTGGTGGGGAAGTGATCTTTCACGATGACGGACCACCAAATTCTGGTGAACCCTGTATTAAAAAAGCGGAAGACATTACCAAACTTTTCGCCCCTAAATTGAGCGATGCAAAGCCACTTCACAGGGTATTGGATACTATCAAAGGTCTTAAAGAAAATGTTCGTAACGATGTTCCCATTATTGGGGTGGTTATGTCTCCGTTTTCAATACCTGTAATGCAATTAGGATTTGAAAAATACCTGGAAATTATGCACTATAGAGCTGACTTGTTTGATCGTTTAATGCAAATCAATGAGGAATTTTGTGTTGAATGGGCCAATGCTCAATTGCAAGCAGGAGCTACAGCAATTTGTTACTTCGATCCGATTTCTTCTTCAACCATTATACCAAGAGAATTGTATGAGAAAACCGGTTTTGAGATTGCCCGGCGCACTATTTCACGCATTAAAGGAGCTACAGCTACACATTTTGCATCTGGTAAATGTTTAAAAATTGTGGACCTGGTTTCCCAAACCGGAACGGCTGTTGTTGGAGTGAGCTCACTTGAAGATATTGTACAACTTAAACTATCTTGTAAAAATAAATTAACAGTACTAGGCAATTTAAATGGTATTGAAATGCGTCGCTGGACAACTGAACAAACAAAAAAAATAGTTTATGATGTTATTCAGAAAGCCGCTAATGGTGGTGGATTTATTTTATCCGACAATCATGGCGAAATTCCCTTTCAGGTTCCTGATGATGTTTTACATACTATATCCGAAACAGTTCATTCTTTTGGACAATATCCTATTCGGCAATAAATTTACTAATTAATGTATGTTTCATGGATCAAAAACTCGCTCTGGTTGTCTGTAATAGCTTAGCTGCTGAAGTGAGTCAAATTATTCAAAATGGAAATTATCAAGATGTAAAATTATTCGGCTATAAAGCTAATTGCAGCAGTATTTCGAACGATTGTGCCAGCATATTATCCTTAGTTTCAGAATCAGATCAAGCATTTTCCAAAATAATTTATTTCGCCAGTAATTGTTTATCAAAATTGGACGAAGAAAAACTTGTTTGCAAAAACATTCAGATTATCCGGTTAGAGCAATGTTTTGAAATACTCATAGCCAGAGAAGTTATATATCATTTCATTAAG
>JAHEEB010000153.1 GCA_024640925.1 Bacteroidota bacterium
AACAGGTATTGTAACTTCGGTTGAGGATAATAATCCTTTACCTGGTGTAAGTGTTTTTGTAAAAGGTACCTCCACTGGTAGCGTGACTGATATTGAAGGTAAATATACAGTTGTCGTTCCAAACGATGCCGAAATGCTTGTTTTTAGTTTTTTAGGAATGAAAATGGTTGAAAAATCCATTGTTAATTTAACAGAAGCTAATGTTCAAATGGAGCCAGATGTAACCGGGCTCGATGAGGTTGTAGTTGTTGGTTATGGCACTACAATTAAAACCGATTTGACTGGAGCTATTAGTAAAATTAAATCGGAAGATTTGCAACAAGTTCCACAAACCACATTCGAATCTGCCTTACAAGGTAAGACCTCTGGGGTTATGATGACCAGTACCACCGGTAAATTGGGTGAAGCATTCAATATTAGGGTACGAGGTACATCCTCCATTAGTTCGTCGAATCAACCTTTGTATGTTGTAGATGGAATGATTGTTGCATCTGAAGACATGGGTTCTCCGACAAATCAACCCCTAAACCCTATGGTAACTCTCGATCCGAATGATATAGAGTCTATCCAGGTTCTTAAAGATGCTTCTTCAGCAGCTATTTATGGTTCCAGGGGAGCAAATGGTGTTATACTTATAACTACAAAATCGGGAAAAAAAGGAACTAAATCTGCTGTTAATGTCGGTTACTCTCTTTCTACCCGAAAAGAAACACACAGAATTGAAATGCTTAATTCTAAAGAATATCTGGAGCTTCTGGGTGAAGGAATGGAGAATGTCGGATTCTGGGGAGATGCTAACTATTCCGAAGGACAAGGGGAACAATGTATCCGTGATTATTTTTTCATGGAACAGGATACTGCTGATACCGATTGGCAGGATTATATGTTTAGAGAACATGCCATATCACACGATGTTTTTCTGAATGCATCGGGTGGGGGTGAAAAAAACAGTTATTTTGCCGGTATCTCTTATTCTGATCAGGAAGGTATTCTTGTGAAGAATAATTTTACACGCGCAAATGCACGGTTAAACTTTAATCAGGAGGTGAACAAATTCCTTGATATTTCAGTTAAGTCTAACTATGCACAAACCACTCTTAAGCGTGTCGCAGAGGATAATGCTTTTGCATCTCCCATGCAACTTATTGCGCAATCACCATTATATGCTCCATATCTCGAAGATGGCGAACCAAATCCGAACACCTATTATTTTAACGGATTAATAGCAAAGAAATATAACTCAAGCGTAGTTTATAACGATCGCACCATCACAAGTTTGTCAGCAAATATTCATATTATACCCGAAATGTTGACTTTTACAACATTGGGAGGGGTTGATAACATGAGTCAACGCGAGGAAGAAAGAACAAGTGAAAAAACAGACGATGGAAAACCATCAGGCCAGGGTGATTACAGAACAGTCAAAAATCTGAACCTGATGACCGATAATTACCTCACTTTTACCAAGAATTTTGGTCAAATACATGATGTTAATATTGTTGCCGGTATTTCCTATCAGGAAGAGAACTACTCGCGTGGTACCATGGGTGGTAAAACCTTTCCAAGCGATGAGTTTATTGATTTAGATGCAGCAGCCGAAAATTCCTATTTTGGTTCATATAATTCACTTACTACCTATTTATCTTATTTTGCACGTGGCAATTATAAACTTAACGATAAATATTTGATGTCTGTGAGTTATCGTCGCGATGGATCAAGCCTGTTTGGTGGAGATTCTCGTTTTGGTAATTTTTATTCCGGTAGTGCAGGGTGGATTCTTACCAAGGAAAGTTTTATGCAGGGACTATCATGGATATCATTTTTTAAACCCCGGATTTCCTACGGTGAAACTGGTAATGCAGGCATATCCGATTACGGGTATATGAACCTGGTTAATCCAAAACATTATGCCGGAAGAACCGGGTTTTATGCCTACCAGATTGGAAAATCGGATTTACGCTGGGAGAAAACCATTCAGACGGATATAGGGATTGATTATGGATTTTTAAATAACCGGATTTCCGGAGAAGTTGATTACTATATCAAAAAAACAAGCGATATGCTTCTTAGCAAATCAGTTCCTATGACATCTGGTTATACAAGCATTTACGAAAATGTTGGCGAGATGGAAAACAAGGGAATTGAATTTATATTAAATGCTACTCCCGTTTCCGGAGATTTTGTCTGGAATGTTAACTTTAATGTAACATATAACCAAAACAAGGTAACAAAATTAATCGAACCACTAACTTATGAACAAAGCAGGGTAGAAGAAGGACAGCCTATTGGTTTCTTTTACATGCCAGAATATGCCGGGGTTGATCCTGAAAATGGCGATGCTTTATATTATACAGAGTCAGATGAAACTACAAATGATTATTCCGAAGCCGAATTCAGAAATGTTGGAAATCCAAACCCCAAGTATTTTGGTGGAATTACCAATACTTTCGGATATAAAGGTTTGGAACTGAATGTTTTCTTTCAGTTTGTACAGGACGCTGATATTTATCGGTTTGCCGGGATATACATGTCAAATAATGGTGCCTGGCTCGATAATCAAACCAAAGATCAGATGGACAGGTGGCAAAATCCTGGTGATATCACGGATGTTCCTCAGGCTCGTTTCGGATACAGTAATGGCGACAGAATGTCATCGAGGTATATCGAAGATGGAAGCTATATAAGATTGAAGGATCTTACTCTTAGTTATACTCTTCCAGCTACTTTCTCAACTAAGATCTATGTTCAGAGGCTAAAATTCTATATTTCCGGGATTAACCTTTTAACTTTTACCAAGTTTGAAGGATGGGACCCTGAAGTGAGCAGAACCGGGTCTAACCGCTCTCAAACAGCGCTTAATGTGGAGCAGGGTGTTGAGTATTACTCTACTCCACAATCCAAAGGATTTACCTTTGGTGTGAATGTTACATTTTAACAAGTAAAAAGATATAATTATGAAAAAATATATAATCCCGATATTTTTAATTCTTGTCCTTGCGGCTTGCACCGATAAGCTGGATGTAAAACCAACATCTTATGAGGACATAGAAGAGGCTATTGGCACTGCTGACGGACTTAACAGCCTTAAAAACAGTTCTTATTCATATACACGCCAGGTTTATGGCCGATATTTTTATCATTTTGCTGAATTACTTGCTGATACCGGAGAAATTACTTTCCAGGGATCTTTTGAGGAATTCCGTGATTTGAAAAACAAATCTCTTGTTTCAACTTTCTCCTATGGAGAATCTGCCTGGCGATATGGCTACCTGGCAATAAACGGGTGTAATCTTATTCTGGATGACCTTTCTGTGGTTGAAGATGAAGAAGAAAAAGCAACCCTTGAAGGACATGCCAGATTTTTAAGAGGTCTGTTGTATTTCGATCTCACCAGGTTTTTTAGTTTGCCTTATGGTACCGGAGCTTCTTCCACGCTTGCTGTTCCGCTGATTCTAACTGGTACAACTAACCCGGATCAGATAACCTATCCATCTAAAGCAACTGTTGGCGAAATATTTGCGCAGGTTGAAGCTGATCTTCTTGCTGCCAGTGAACTGCTTCCTGCAGATGAGACGTTTTTTGCAAATAAATATGCTGCCATGGCAATACTATCGCGCTATTATCTGACAATTGAAGATTACCAGAAAGCAGCTGCAATGGCCGATTCGGTTATAGAATCCGGAATGTTTGAATTAGTAACAGATCCTTTTAACACCTTTAACCAGAAAGTAAATTCCAGCGAAGATGTTATGGCATGGCAGCAAACCGAACTGGACAACGAAGGTGCAAACAACGACGGTATGGCAGCATTTTACGCTAATACCGATGCGGTTGGAAGGGCTGATATGTTAATTTCCGAAGATTTTATTTATGCCACTTACGCTGCAGATGATATTCGTGGTCAGATTCAACTAGGGCCCACCACGGCCAGTGATATTAACAGTATGTTTTATGAAGGATTCGGGGAAAGTTCCGGCGGTATTTTTACATCTAAATGGATGGACTATAAAACCAACATGACCTTTATACGATTGGCCGAAATGTACCTGACACGTGCTGAAGCCAACTTTATGATTGAGCAAGCAAGCGGCACAATGGTTGGTAGCAATACACCTGCTCAGGACATTGCTGTTATCCGTGAACGTGCAGGGCTTGATGTTTCGGGAATGACAACGGTTACTCTTGCAGAAATTCAGTTTGAGAGGTATAAGGAACTTATTTTTGAAGGCCACCGCCTTCTAGATGATAAAAGGTGGAGGCACGATATAGGTGAAATACCCTGGGATTCCGACAGACTTATCATACCAATACCAAAGAAAGAAACAGATACAAATCCGAATTTATAATATTGGATTTATCTTAATAAAGTACAGGTATTTGACTGTAGAAAGGGAACGAACTTTCTACAGTCTTTATCATAACAAATGTTCTTTCATATAGTATAGGTTCATCCGATGTACGAAACCGTGCAAACGTGGTCGCAATTGCACGTTTTTATTAAAAACCAATTAGGTGTAAAAAATTAAAAGTCTGGTAAGTAAGCGTTGGTGGTATAATAATTGTCTTATTAAAAGAAATTATTCAGCCCGGCGAGTATGATCTATTTTTATTCGCGAACCTGCCATCGGAAAAAATGCACAATTCTTTTTCGAATTGTGTTGATGTTTTATTTCCTGAATGGGGTCTTTGTTTTCAGGATATTTGCCAATACTGTTGAAAAATCAGATAGCTTGATCATTCTTTTACGACATGAAAAGGTCGATTCTGTGAAAGCTTCTCTATTGAAACAACTTGGATTCGAATATTTGTATTCGGAACCTGCAAAAACAATTGAGTTTTGTCAGAAAGCAATCACTCTGTTTACTATAGAAAACAATCTGCAAGAAATTGGTCGAACGAATAACCTCTTAGGATCTGCTTATTTTACCTTGGGAGAGTACACCTCGGCTTTTAATTGCTTTAAGAAAGCAAACACTGCAGCAAATAGTTCGCACGATTCGCTTTATATTGCTAAAAGCCTGAATAACATGGGGGGCACTATGCAAAAGAAAGGACAGCTTGATAAAGCGGTCGAGTATTATGTGCAGGCATTGCACTTATATGAATTGATGGGAAATACTTCAGGTGCAGTTGGCATTACAAATAATATCGGAGCTATTTATCGTAAAGTCGGAAGTCTGGACAAAGCGTTGTTATTTTATAATAAATCTATTGTAAACGCCGAAAAATCGAATGATGAAAGGTCACTGGCATCAATATACCAGAATATTTGCGCGGTATATGCCGAGCAGAAAAATTTGAAAGAAGCATTAATAGTTTGTAATAAATCATTCAGTATAAATCAGAAACTAAATAATCAACCCGGATTGGTTAAGAATTACATCGGTTTCGGAAACATTTATTCTGCTTTAAAAAATAGCAGAGAGGCCGCTGACAATTTCTTAAAAGCCCTTAATCTTTCAAAATCTCTTGGTTTTCGCGATGAAGAAGCATCTGCTTTGCTCAACCTTGGTCATATCGAACTTGAAAAGAAAAAATTCGCGAATGCAAAGAAATATCTGACGGAGAGTTTTAAAATAGCTGAGGAATTGGATAACACAAGTCTCCAATTAGAGCTTTCGAATTATTTATATACGGTCGATTCTGTTATGGGCGATTATAAAATGGCTGTGTATTACCTGCAAAAGTATCAAACGCTAAATAACCAGCTGAAACAATTCAACCCCGAAATGAAAATTGCTGAACTAGAGCAAAAATATGAGATGACCCGACAGGAAAATCTTCTCAAAGAAGGAGAGATTAAAAAGGGCAAATCAATCATTTTATTTTTGGTCTTAGGCTCATTCTTTTTGTTTTTTGTCGGTTTGCTTATTATTCAACATCTTCGTTTCCGGAGCAGACAGCGCATTACAACGCTGACCCAGCAAAACCTTCGTTCACAAATGAATCCTCATTTTATATTCAATATTCTCAATTCGTTGCATTCTCTTATTTTGAAAAATGATAAAGAGTCTTCAAGCCATTACCTGGTAAAATTTGCCCGATTATTAAGGATTACACTCGACAATTCACAAAGTCAACTGCTTACAATCAATGAGGAATTGGAGGCTTTGAAATTATATCTTGATCTGGAATCGTTGAGACACAACCATAAGCTCGAATATTATTTTGATATCGACGAGGAAATAGATGTGAATATGTTTAAAATACCAACACTTCTTTTACAGCCTTATATTGAAAATTCAATTATTCATGGATTCCGCGAGATGAAAGGGGTTGGAAAACTGAATATTGAGATGAAAATGAATAAAAATGCGATTCATTGCTCTGTTACAGACAATGGTATCGGACGTATTAAGGCCATTGAAGTAAAAACGGAGGATGGTTTCAACCATAAATCCTATGGTTCCAAAATAACGGAAACCCGTATTAACCTTATTAACTCTCTTTATGGTAAGAAGATGAGTGTAAAATACATAGATTTATATGATAATGAGAAAAATCCTTGTGGTACAAAAGTTGAATTTAACCTGCCAATATTAACCTGAAACTATGATGACAAAATCAATAATCAGGGTAGTTATAATAGATGACGATTGCCAGTCGATCGACGTGCTGAGGACATTGCTGGATGAGTATTGTCCGGGTTTTAAAATAGTGGGTTCGGCTAATAATATTGAATCCGGAGCCCGTGAAATCATTATAAAACAACCGGAAATTGTTTTCCTGGATATTGAAATGCCTGGAGGCAGTGGATTTGATTTGTTAAAAATGCTCAACAACAGAAATTTTGATGTTGTTTTTATTACCGCACATAACAAATATGCCATTGATGCCATTAAGCACAGTGCACTCGACTATTTGCTTAAACCTTTCGATGTAAAGGAATTCCTTGAAACAATAGAAAGAATTAAGGGAAACCAAAGAAACAAAACCCTTAATTACGATATTTTACTGGAAAATATAAATGGTCCGGTTCCGAAGAAACTTGTAGTTGCCAGTTCCAGGGGCTATGAATATATACCAGTTGACAGTATTGTACGAATTGAATCGGAACGAAGCTATGCACGCATTTTTCTGACAAATGGGCGGATTATCATGGTTTCCAAATGTTTGAACGATTACCAGAATATGCTATGTCCGAAAACGTTTTTCAGAATACACAATTCGCACCTTATTAACCTGAATCATGTAATTATGTACAGCCGCAACGATGGTGGTTATGTTGAAATGGTTGATAAATCGAAAATACCTGTTTCGCGCAACAAGAAAGATATTTTTATGAATGTGATGCAGCAATTTATATCATAAGATAACAGAGAATTTTTTAACAGATTAAAATTCAGTAGAGATGAACAACAAGGGAAAAAAAGAAAACAAAGACATGGTTAAATTAACCATTCAGGAAATGCAGATAGTAAGAGCCGGAAGGGGATTAGCAATTCCGGAAGATATTATAATACAGCCAGGACCGAGATAAGTAAGGGTTAGGGTTTATCTTTGAAGCACAATATTGTTTTTTCATTATAACCACAAAGTGTGTCCCGGTTGATCTCCATTTCGGGATTAAACCTTTTATTTTCAAACTTGCTTGTGTTTTCTAAAAACTGCAATTCTGCGGATTCTTTCCTGTTATAATTCTACTAAAACAAAAAACCCCTCATTCGAGGGGTATATTGAATTGCATTTTTTCTATCTGTCAATAATGGTCCTTGCTCTCAGATACCCTTCATAAAATTCAGTATTAGTATCACGGAAAATAAGCATTATTTTATCCATTTTGTTTTTCAACAAGTCGCGACCTAACTCAACTAGTTGGTCGAGTGATGATATGGCAACATATTTTTTATTCAGTATACTGAGTGGTTTTCCAATTAAAGAATTGAATTCGTCAATAGAGGTAAGTATTTCAGTTATATTATCTGCTGTTGTTCCATATTCCCGCAGATTCTCAAGGTGCAGCTGTGCCAAACCGATTATCGATTTTGCATAACCGTTTAAATCTTCTTCCTTCATCTTTTCAATGTCGGT
>JAHEEB010000831.1 GCA_024640925.1 Bacteroidota bacterium
AACAGCGTATTGGCTTCATCGGCAAGCGGTTTGCACGAAGATGGATGGTATAGCCAGAGTTCTATTTGGGAACACCTGAAAGGTGATTGGAAATGGCGTGTTACTGCAAAAGGCAATTATAAAATTGTTTTTGCAAAGTTACCCCTACAAGTAACTCCCGCATCATTGCCCGTAACATTTAATTCAGCCGGACAAACCATATTAGGGCCGGTGCATCTATCTGGTTCTGTAACTTTTGATATTGCTTGTCCCGATGCCAAACTGGCCGGTTTTACGGCCAACTTAGTTGATGCAACCACCGGGAAAGAGATACTGGAAAACTATAAAAGTGCTTTAGATGTAATAAACATTGATGAAAACAGGAAACAAATCAATAATTACAGCAAAACAATTACAAAACAATTGTCAGAAGGTGATTATTTGATAAAAGTATCTGCTAATCAAAATGCTTCCTGGAAAATAATGATTAAGTAAAAGGCAATGATGAATGCCTTAAATAAAAATTAACCTAACAGTTGTTTTAACCCTTAAATTATATCAAACAATGAAGACCAAAACATTTTTTATTTTGCTTTTATGTTTTATAAACATTGCTCTCCCTGCCCAAAAAATAGATGTTAAAGGAAAAATAGAAAAACAAACCATTAAACGGGCGAATAAGAGAACCGATCAGGGTATTAATAAGGGCCTGGATAAAATGGAAGAAGGTGTTGTGAGCATTTTTAAAGGCGATGACAAAGAAGGCAAAAAAGACGAAAAGGATACAAAGGAAACAGTTGATGACAAAACATCAGATAATACCTCTGATGCTCAAAGTGCACAGGATGTTGATCCAAAAATTCAAGCTTATTCAAAGTACGATTTTGTGCCAGGCGAAAATGTGGTTTTTTATGAAGATTTTATGCAAGATGCAATAGGTGATTTTCCAGCATTATGGTTTACAAATGGTTCAGGCGAAATTGTTACTCTTAATAATTATCCCGGTCATTGGCTCATGATGCGTGCAAAATCTGATTACTGCTATATGTTTAAAGAACCTTTGCCTGAAAATTATACTATCGAATTCGACTTTATCAGAAACAATTGTGTGACAAACCAGAATTTTACTTTATTTTTTCTGGAGTCGGTTGGTAAAGGTAAAAACGCATTTGCCAGCACTACTTATCCCGGTTTTAAAATGGAAATTTGCCATGAAAAAGCTGTTTCTCTTTCTAATTCAGGAGTAGAAGCAATGGAAAAGGTAAATAACAGAATGGAAGTTGACGAATTAAAAAATCAATGCGGAAAGCCAGTTAAAATTTCAATATGGGTGCAAAAGCAAAGGGTACGTATCTATATTAACGAAGTTAAAGTGTATGATATTCCTAAACTTTTGCCGAAAGATGCTAAAATGGATGTATTCAGGTTTTACAAACGTATCCCCGATCAATCCGATTTTATTTCTAATGTCAGGGTTGCTGTGGGTGCTCCAGATACCCGTAATAAACTGCTGACCGAAGGAAAATATGTAACCAATGGGATAAAATTTGATGTCGGTTCAGATAAAATAAAACCCGAATCATATGGTGTGCTGAAAGAAATCGGGACAGTATTAAAAGAAAATGCTGATGTTAAAGTAAGAATAGTTGGTCATACTGATAATGATGGAGATGATGCTTCAAATCTGCAACTTTCACAAAAACGGGCTCAATCAGTTAAAAGTTTCCTTAACTCAGAATTTGGTATCGATTCTGCTAGACTGGAAACTGATGGAAAAGGGGAGAAAGAGCCTGTTTCTGATAACACAACATCCGAAGGAAAAGCAAATAATCGCAGGGTGGAATTCATTAAACTTTAAATTGTTAAAACTTTTTTAATCAACCTGTTAATAAACAAATAATTACAAAAAATTATACTATGAAAAACTTTTTATTCGCCCTTTTGGGCCTGGTATTTTTTTGCTCATGCGAAAAGGATGATAACAATGTAGATAAGAAAAGTTCAACGGTTAATTTTATGTCTGTGGGAAACAAATGGGTTTACGATTTGTATTCCGAAGGTGAAGCTGATACAACAACTCTTACTTATAAAATACTTTCTGATGAAGGAAATGGCTATTTTAGTATTGAATCTTTTCTCGATGTTTTAGAGAGCAATGATATGTATTGGTACTATAAAGATGGCGTTTTTGCTGAGAATTCCGGAGCTGTTCCACCTAACTATGTCTTTGCTCTTATTGATGAAAATCCCGCTTTATCCGATAAATGGACATCTGGGGAGGAAGACGAAACTTTAGGCACAATTACACGCCAAATAACAAGCATGAATGAGACAATAACCGTACCAGCCGGAATTTTTGCCAATTGCCTGAAAATTAAAGAAACCTATTCTGAAGATAGCAAAGTTGTTAGTTATTATTGGTTTTCCTATGATGCCGGAATTGTGAAGGAAAGTGCCAACGTATGGTACGATGTCAACGAAACCCAGAGAGTTTACTTTAATATGACATATTTATTAAGATCGAAAAACTTTTAATATAACCGATTAAAACACTTTTTTCATTTTTTTTGACCTTGATAAAATAAAACTCCCTATGACAATGAAAACGTATAAAAATATCCTGGTAGCATTTGTTTTATTTGGAATAAATTACCTGTTCACAGATACTTTATTTGCACAATGCGACAATTGTAACCATGTATATATCATTTTTTATGGTACCGATGTGAAGGTGCCGGCTCCAGTTGTTCAAAATGGCCCGGAGATGGATGCATGGAAAAGCCTGAAACATGCATACTTACACTTTAAATCGGGTTTTAAAGCAGGGGAATCAAAAGCAGATTGCATAAAAATGACCGATGGGGGATTTATAAACGCCGAAAGTAGTACCAACCAGGGAGAAATAACCGGAGGGTTTATACCTCCCGCTGGTACAATAGTAAATGCTTCTTTTTCTGACTATATTTTTGTCGAATGGATTGATGGGA
>JAHEEB010000154.1 GCA_024640925.1 Bacteroidota bacterium
ATTTTGAACCAAAGAAAAGCAGGTAGCTGTTTTTAACAGGTACAAATTCTTCTTTTCCCTCACTAAAGATGCCAGCTTTACGATGTGCCCTGTTTAGATTAAATTGACTTAACCAAAGAAGAAATATTATTGCAAGGCATAAAACAGAGATCGCCTCAAACCTGAAAACGTACAAACTTAGGGTAAATAGAACGCCACCAGTTGCTAAGCCTATCATGTGGGCGATTTTTATAACCGGAAATATTCTTCTCGATTGTGCCGGGAAAAGTAATTTTCTGCCATATCGCCACATTGTTAACAAAAGGAGGGTGTTGGCAGGGAAAAGTATAACCATTCCTGTAAAATAAACAAAACGGATGGGATACAAGAGAGTTAAAACAATATATGATGCTGCAAAAATCAAGACCACGGTATAAATAATCATGGTAAGTTGATATGTTGTGCGTTTTCTGAAAATAAGAGAAAATAAATAAGCAGCCACCATGCCTGCGAAACCTGAGATAATATATGAGGCAGATAAAAATTTGTAACCAAATTCTTCGAAAAACAATGCATGCACCTGTATGTCGAAAATGGAGAGGAATGCTCCCATAAAGAATGCCATTGCACTATATGAAAGCGAAAACCTAAATTCCTTCTTTTGAATACCTATGTATGACGATAAATGGTTCATTATCAACCTTGATGCGAAAATTGGATAAATTTACAGGCTATAAAAGTATTAAATAATCTTTCTTTCACAAGTATTCTGAACAGATCCTTTTGATAGCTTGTTCGTTAAAATTGGTTAATTGTACTTTTTAACAGATAAGAAGAAACCCAATTAAATTTCGGGTTTAGAGATATTTAATGCATTTATTATTCTTTCAACCGTAATATCTTTTCCTTCAACAATGTATTTTGCCCTTGTGTAATGGTGTTCGCAGCGGTTTCGGAGGTCTGCAACATATTCTCTTAATTCTTCATCACTTTTGTTCAGTACAATGGGTCTGTCTTTTGTTGCATGTTTCAGTCGACTTACCAGCGTGTCGTTGTCGAGATGAATATAAAGTACTTCTCCATATTTTTCCATGAGGTTCATATTATTGCAATGGCAGGGGGCACCACCACCAGTTGAAACAACAATATTATCTTTCTTAACAATTTCATTAAGCGCTTCCCATTCCATTTTCCGGAATTCTGCATCTCCCTTTTCCGTATAGATTTCAGGTACAGTTTTGCTTTCTCTCAGTTCAATTACATCGTCTAAATCGATAAATTCCATGTTTAGCCGCTGGGCAAGTTTCTTCCCAATGGTTGTTTTACCGCTGCTTTTATATCCGATAATAAAAAGTCTCACAAGAATTATTTTATGTAGATTAAAGTGGCGCTTCGACTCCGCTTAAGCGTGACAAATAGTCTTTCGTTGCATTAAACAGCATCAAAGTACATTTATAAAAAACCCCGGATAAAATTAATTCATTCCGGGGTTATTGAATCTATTAACCGCATTCTATTTTTTAGGTCTCATTGCCTGGTACCCGATGTGCTGCATATAATTATCAAGAACTATCATGGCAGTATATGCCTCAACTACAGGCCACATTCTGGCAACAATAGTTGGATCTCTTCTGGTAACAGCAGCCAGCTCCCTGTTTTCAAGGCTCACTTTATCGATAGTATGTTGTGGTTTGGCAATAGTAGGAGTGGGTTTCACGGCAACTCTGGCTACGATATCCTGTCCAGTTGTTAACCCCCCGGTAATACCACCTGCATTGTTCGAGTCAAATACTACTTTGCCATTTTCAATATGCATCTGATCGTTACATTGCGAGCCTGTCATATTTGCAGCTTCCATTCCGCAACCAATCTCTACAGCTTTTACAGTACCAATACTCATAAGTCTTCCAAGTTCGCCATCGAGCTTATTAAAAACGGGTTCGCCCATGCCTGCGGGTACACCTGTAACAACAACTTCCACTATGCCTCCCGAGGAGTCGCCATCATTCATTATACGAACAATTTTGTCGTGCATTGCATCGGCAGCTTCTACATCAGGGCAGAAAATTTTCGGGTTTATGCCGTATCTTTCTTTGATCTCTTCTTCGTTGTAAACAGGTTTTTTTATTGAAGGTATACGGGTTTCTAATTCTGCAAGTATAGCTGCTTTTTCAAAAAATCTCAGGTCGTTTTTCATTTTGCCTGAAGCATACAAATCGAGATAGATAGGGTCGTACAACTTACGAACTTCGCGGTATGCAGCGGCTTTCTTCTTAATTTCAGCAACAGGCATGTTTCCCATTTTTATTCCGGCAGCCTCACGAATAAATGAAACTACTTCTATACCATGGTCCTTTAAAATGCGTTTTGCAATACAGCCTGCTGCAACTATTGACGAGGTATACCTTCCGCTGAAGAACCCGGCCCCAATGGCATCATCAAATTCTCCATATTTCATGTACGAGGCATAGGAGGCATGTCCTGGACGGGGGGTTCTGTTGGTTTGCTGATATTGATCGATATGTTCAAAATGTCTGTCGACATTTGGGATTAGTATAACCAGGGGAGTACCATTGGTATAACCCTGATTTTTAAAACCTGGCATAGTATCGGCAGCATTAACACCGCAAAAGATTAGTGGCACGTCAGCTTCACGACGGGGAGAGGTAAGTTCACCCTGACCAGGCTTACGAAGCATCAGCTCAACATAGATTTCCTCTTCAGAAAAATAGTATCCGGCTGGAACGCCCTGTATGTTAATTGACAGACCTTCCTGGTATGAGCCACCTGCAACAGTGGTTTTAAACAAGACTCCATGAGTACATCCTAGCATAATTTTATATTTTTATTGTTTATCTATTCAGCTTGTAATTTATAATTTGCTCCCAGGGCAACCATATCATCTAAAAAGGTAGGATAGGTAATTTTCATTGATTCGGCAGTATCGATTATTGTATTGCCTTTAGCACCAAGTCCGGCAATTGCCAGCGACATTACCATTCTATGATCATAGTACCCATGAACATCTGTACCTTTCAGTTCAGAGTGTTCAATAATAAGCCCATCTGGAAGTTCTTCAATTTTTGCCCCCATTTTTTTCAGCTCGGTTGCTATGGCACTAATGCGATCGCATTCCTTTAAGCGGGCCTGGGGAACATTTACCAGTTTTGTAGTACCCTGTGCAAAACACGCAGCAACTGCCATAGCGGGTAAAGCATCAGGAGTATCGTTCATATCAATTTCAAGGCCTTTTAATGTGCCACCTTTTACAATTACTCCATCCGTATTTTTCTCGATTTTCATTCCCATATTCCGAAGATATTCGAACACTTTCTTATCTCCCTGCTGATCGTTGAAATCCAGACCCTGAATAGTAATTTCAGATCCTGTGACAGCAGCAGCGCACAGGGCAAAGGTTGCTGATGAGAAATCAGCAGCTATTCTTTCGTTAAAAGGTTTGTATGATTGTCCTCCTTTAACTTTAAACCAGTCAAGACCTTTGTTTTCATAAATTATTCCTTGCTTGTCAAGCCAGTCGAGAGTGATTCTGACATATGGTTTTTCATTCAGGTTTACCACCTCAATTTCTGTATCGTTTTGTGCGAGAGGTGTAGCGAATAAAAGCGCAGTAACAAACTGGGAACTGATACCGTCGACTATGGTTTTCCCGCCGCTGATAGGTCCCTTAACTATGAATGGACATTTCTGGCTATTTGATTTTATTGAAGCTCCAATTTTCTCTAAGGCAGAAAACAGGTTTGTCATCAATCGTTGCCGGATAGAATCGTCCCCGTCGAACTTAACAGAGGTATCGGATAAACTGGCAAGAGCAGCAAAAATTCTTAGGGTAGTCCCCGAGTTACCAACATCAATAAATGCACCGGCAGGTATACTATTTTTGCCTATACCATCAATAATTATTGTATTACCCTGAATTTCCACATTTGCGCCGAAGGTTTTTGCCGCTACCAGGGCCGAGCGTGTATCCGCAGAATCGAGTGCCTCATGAAGAAAGGATTTGCCACTGGCCATGGTGGCAATAGCTACTGCACGTATTGTGTGCGACTTTGACCCGGGAATATTAATTATTCCATTAAGAGTTGATGGTTGTGATATTAACCTCACGATTTTATGTTTTAGACCGGATGCAAAAATAGATAAAAAGGTGAAAATCACAACAGGAGTCAAAAAGTTAAGGATGTTTCCTTGCAACTTCTTTAACTTTCTATCAGATATTGACGCTGGTGCTGGTTTTTAATCATACAGGAAATAAATAATTATACCTTTTTAAAGTTATTACTTATAGCTTTTTCTCCTAACTTATCAATGTTTCAGAGTTAATAGTGTATAATAAGATTTATTTTAACTTTATAATTTAAAGAAATAAGGTTCCAATGAAACACTCTCGCAGAAAATTTCTTAAAACAACCGCATTCAGCAGTCTGGCTGCTACGGCTGTTTTTAATGGTATTTCTCAAACTATACCTTCTTTGCAAAAACAGGAGAATGGTAGCCCAGATAAAAAAGTATTTCTCTTCCAGGGTGATTCGATTACTGATGGCAACCGTACTCGCAATAACGACTGGAATCATGTCCTGGGGCATGGTTATGCGTATCTTATTGCCAGCAGGCTTTGGTACGATAATGTTGATAAAGGGCTCATGTTTTATAACCGAGGTATTAGCGGAAACAGGGTAAAAGATTTGGAAGCCAGATGGAAAGAAGATGCCCTGGATCTTAAACCGGATGTTTTGAGTATTATGGTGGGTATAAACGATGTGATTGCTGTTGTTGAGAACTGGGAACCTGCTACAATTGAACAATTCGAGTCATCGTACAAGAACATTCTTGACCAAACAAAGAATAATTTGCCCAATACCCTCATCGTTCTTTGCGAACCCTTCATGCTTCCTTTGGGTTGGGTAAACAAGAAAACAGAAATCTGGCAGACAGAAATTAAAATCAGGCAAGAACTTGTAAAAAAGTTGGCAGAAAACTATGAAGCTATTTTTATCGAACTTCAGAAGCCTTTTGATGAGGCCTGTAAAAAAGCCCCGGCTGATTACTGGATATGGGATGGAGTCCATCCGATGCCAGCGGGCCATGAACTTATAACCCGCTTATGGATTGAAGAAATAAAAAAGAAAATTCCAGGATTGAAATAATTAAACCGAACATTTTATTTGTCCTTATTAAATACTCTTCATACAATAAAGAAGACAACGAACTATTTTTCTTTGCTTCTTATAAAGCTTAATATATTTGTGTTAACAGGTAATTACACATTTTTAATTTAAAAATGTTATAGAATTAATAAGTTATGCAGAAAAATTATTATTTTTAAATCGTGTATAACTATAAACCTATATAAAATAATTCATAAGATATGAAAAAAGTAAGATTATTTTACTGGATGTGTTTTTCACTTAGCATTCTGATTGCTGGTAGTTGCACAGAGAAACCGGAAGAAGATCTGGTATCCTCCAATATTCTTATCACTGAACCCGTTCAAATTGGCGATATTTATATTGAAAGTATGCAGATAAGCACTCTTATTGATGTGCTTTCGAAAGATTACTGGACAAACTTAAAGTCAACCGATGCAACCCAGATTACTTGGTGCGAGGAGTATTGGCCTTATCCAACAAAATGGGGTGTACATTACTTTACGTATACCAGTGGAAAATTAGTGTCAGATTATCAGTATCTTGATGTAGGCGGTGATTTTGAAGGGGCGGAGAAATTTGATTATTATTCCAATGGAATGCTCAAAAAATGGGCACGTTATAATCCTTCTGGTAACCTTACTGATTACGTCATTTATTCATATTCCGGTACACCTTCCAGGCTTGTTTGTATATCATGGTATAATTCAAAAGGGAAATTGATGGACTATCTGAATTTTAATTATATCGATGGATTGCTGACTACATTGATGCGATACACCTCCAGCGGATCCCTTTTTACTACAGACCAGTTTATATACAACGAAAACAATCAGTTAATTCAAATCGATCGTGGAATTGATACGGATTTTCATCAATACTATACCTACGATTCAACAGGATTGATTGCTTCGAAAAAGACACATTACTATTACTTTTACGAGTATACATATTTGTGGACCCGCACAGATACAGCGTATTATGTTAATGGATACGATTTCGAAACTTTCAAAAAGTACCAAATTTATCATCTGGGGTCGGGTACAGGCAATTATGATCCTTCCGATCCGCTTGATCCGCTTAATCTGAATTTTTTCTTTCGGTATTTATAAATCCAATCAAATCTGAGATTCATATACAATGCCGCTGGTTTTGCTGCCAGCGGTTTTTTTATGCATTGCCTGATTATTTGTTCTTATTAATGTTATAACATTGGGCTGACTTTTTCGACTGTTTGTAAATCAATGAAGCATGAATAACGGCGAAGCCCTTACAGCCTGCTTCGCAACAAGCGGGGAACATCTTTGAAAATAAATCTGCGGTTCAGACAATTGTTGTATCGAATCCAATTTCTTTAAGAATTTCTAATTTTTCTCTTATATGCTCTTGTGTGCCAATATTGAGAATTTGTTTGTCCATTATGTAACTATTTGGCCAATCATCATAATATCTATCTAAAAATGCAGGAATTATTTCATATCTATTAAAAATATTCTCTATCATTCCTGATTTTAATAATTCAATAAATTTCTCTTTTTTACATTCAAATGTATTTCCTAAATGATAAATCCGATGTTGTGAAATAAACAATTCAGGATTAAAGTTTCCATAATTTGCTAAATCTGGAGCTTTCCAATACTTGGTTTCATCTGATTTTGATGGGGACAAAACCTTTTTCCATATTTCTCGTTTTACTGCAAATGTATTGCAAGAAAAATAAAGGTGATATGGTGTATTTAATAGTATACTTTCACTTAATTCCCCATTAAATGGAGCAAAGACACCATAACTATCATTGTCTAATAATCTAACATAATAAACCCTTCCATTGTCAGATTTAATCTCGTACACAGCCCCTAATTCATATCTTGCCATAGTTTTTTTCTAAATCCACCCACAATATACTTCTTAACTCGTCATTATCAGGTATTGCAAACTCATTCCTGTTGTTTTAAATCAACCCCAACCCCTTCTTCAAAGCGTTTGGCAAATTGGACGTACATACTGTTTTCTTTTGCAGCTTTGAAATGGCTTTTTGACCAAAGGTAATTCTCCCCCAGGCTTTGCCTAGGCAGGCCTTTGAAATAAATTCTCAAATTTATCAGCTAAATCAAAATATGTGTCTGCATAATCACCATAATCCATTGGCATAAATGAAATTAGTAAATCAATATCACTTTGGTCATTGAATTTGTCAGTACACTTATCCAAATGCAAATAAAGTCTTAACATTATGCATCATACATAATGTCTTTATTTTTCCCATATTATCTACAATAAGTCTTTGCATTTTATTGTTTTGTACAAATTTACATTTCCTTCTGAATTAATGCAAGTGGCTGTCTTTTTCAATTGGCCATAACTGCGGTAATATGAGTATTGAAGGGTTTCAAAGCGGTTCATTTTCAACCGGGGTATAAACTACATTAGTAAGACTGCCCTTGGCAATACACAAACCCCATGTTTAAATGGTATTAAAAGTTGCTTCTTATAAATTCGTTCCTACACTATTCCCTATTGTTTGATGAACCGCCGTATAAGAGGCCACGTATGTACGCACGGTGGTGCGTGTTTCTCCGCAAGGCGAAGCCTAGCGGCAGCCTCATTGGCCACAGTATTTATCCAAAAAAATGATGATGCAATTGAAGACAAGGTTTATAACGTGTTAACAAAATATTGATTAATTATTTCTGAAAAAAAGAATCGACTAGTTTCACTGATTAATTTTGTCTGAAATTATTTTTGAATGAAACAATATCTGGATTTGTTAAAACATGTTGTTGATAATGGAACCGAACGTTCCGATCGCACAGGAACAGGGACATATAGTATTTTCGGGTACCAGATGCGATTTAACCTGGAAGAAGGATTTCCT
>JAHEEB010000832.1 GCA_024640925.1 Bacteroidota bacterium
ATCTTAACAGTATAAGTGCGCCAATCACCATCTCTGCCCCTTCCTCCGCTTCCACCACTTCCACCATCGCCTCCATCGCCGCCACTACCACCTTTGCTAACAATTTTTATGGTACCACCATTGGTATTAATAAGGTAATTATAATCACATTTGTTGTCCATATCCGTCAACTGGACAAACATGAGCTCCTGATCAATGATGGTATCAAAATAAACATCGGCATAAACAACCAGATTATGGCCTCCGTAACCATCGCTGCCATCGTTGCCATCATTGCCATCACCACCATTACATTCCGAACCTCCACTGCTTCCAGAACTGCCATCAAATCCGTCGGAACCTGATGAGCCCGAAAAATATGCATCATAATCATCTATATAATCCAACACTATACTTAAAGTATCTGTTATTACAGTACTTTTCGAAAGGTTAGTTATAAATTTTACTGTATGGTTATTGATCTTGAAGGGATCACTTTCAATTACAAAACTTCCATTTTTGCTGATTTTTCCTCCTTCTGCAGAAATGATATAGTTATTAACAAGGGTTTTAGCCGATTTGGGCCAGTAATCTATGAACATTTCATTGTCGAAAAAGGTACGTATACCAAAATCTACACTATTACCCGGTGCTTTGGCAAATTTGTTATCCGTAATTATTTTTATTCCAGTTTCGTAATTATACGGGATTTTTTGTATGCGTAAAAGATTCTTACTTCTTCTGGAATATACTTTGACTTCAATGTTTTGCGATTTCTTATAAGTTTGGTCGCCATCTATTTTTATTTTTCCAAATGAATAACTGCCACCTACAACTTCAATTCTAAAGTTTCTCCATTTAAGGTCACCCCCTAAAAATCCTTTCGTATGTGCTACTTTGCCATTTTTAAGAGTTGTGGTAATACCAATTGGCAGATAATTTCCTTGTATTCTGAGAATATTCGGGTCGTAACGAACAGTAACATTCTTAACTAATGTATCAAAAAGTTTAGGATTCTTTCCAGATGGTTGTGCATAGCCACATATCGCCGACATTAAGGCTACAGATACGAAAAAGGCTCTCATAGGTTGACCGAATGTTAAATAAAAGTTGTTAACTGACTGAAATCAAGAATAATGCCAAAGTATTCTGGTTACAAAAGTTTTTTCTTTGGAAATTTATGTAACTTTATTAGAATGAAATTAATCAGACCATGAACTTCAATAAAATTATTTTTGCTGTAGACGACACAAAATACTCTCAGGTGGTTGCTGAAACAGGCGCTAAACTAGCAGAGGACCTTAACGCTACAATTGTTATTCTCTATGTAATTAATCCGGTAACGGTAATTGGAAGTTTAGATTCCGGAATTTTACCCATCGATACCGAAACCGTAGAACTTGAAAAAGGAAAGAAGATGATGGAATTTTATATTGACAAGTATAGTAAGGGAAATCGCATAGAGGGCGTTATTAAAATAGGCGAACCAGCTAAAGAGATTTTACGATTTGCTGAGGAATGGAATGCAGATTTAATAATTATTGGTCGTCATGGACTGGAAAGCTTCAAACACCTTATATTTGGTGGAGTTGTAGATGATGTCTGCACAAAGACCCATATTCCGGTAATGCTTGTTCCTTATTTTGATAAATAAACCTTACTTTTCATTCAGGAATTATCATATTTTTATTAATAACTTCGATTATCATTAAAAACTTTTAATAATTTCGACCTGCATAACCCGAAAGGAAATTAACATTCTCTTATTATTGTTAAAAACCTTCTTACATAAACTCTAATTTTACTATCAAATGAAAAGATTATCTATCCTCATTATTACTTTTATGTTAGTAGCATGTTCCAAATCGCCCGTGGAGTTGCGCTTACCTACCCTCATCTCTGATCATATGGTTTTGCAACACGATACAAAAGTTGCCATTTGGGGTTGGTGCAATCCTGGCAAGAAAGTCTCCGTTGAAACTAGTTGGGGGGCTATTGAATCAGTAAAAACTGATACCTCTGGTAAATGGCTTGTTCGTATTAATACACCAGCAGTGGGCGGCCCATATACAATGACCATAAAAGCCGGTAACATAGAAAAAACAATTAACGATATTTTAATTGGAGAAGTGTGGTTATGCTCAGGGCAATCGAACATGGAAATGCCCTTAAAAGGATGGCCTCCAATCGATACCATTAATTATTCGGCCCGGGAAATTTCGAACGCTGCCTACCCACAAATCAGGATGTTTAGTGTTGTGCGGGCATTGTCGTTCGAACCTATTGATACATGCAAAGGAAGTTGGGCAGTTTGCTCACCTGAAACAGCTGGTGATTTTTCAGCTACGGCTTACTTTTTCGGAAGAGAACTTTATAAAGAGCTACATGTACCTATCGGACTAATTAATTCCAGTTGGGGTGGCACACCTGCAGAATCATGGACTTCTGGAAAGTATTTATCCGATGTTCCAGGCTTTGAAAATGCTACTGAAAACATTGCAAAATCACCAGAAGAAGTCAATGTATATAAGAAATGGCTTTCATCTTTAAAAAAGACAGAAATAGCCTCTCTTCCTAAAGAAGCTCCATATAAAGGATTAAATATTGATGACATTCTATACAGCCAGACTGATTATGATGATTCGCTTTGGGCTGTTATGAAACTGCCATGCTACTGGGAAACACAGGAAATTGGAAATTTTGATGGAATTATCTGGTTCAGGAAAGAGTTCGAATTTTCATCTAATCTTTATCCTGAAGGATTCAGATTAAACCTGGGTCCCATTGATGATATGGATGTTACATATATTAATGGAGTAAAAATCGGAGGATTTGAAGAAGATGGCCACTGGAAGGATAATCGCACCTATGAAATACCAGCAGGTATTCTTAAACCAGGTAAGAATATTATTTCTATCAGGGTTATTGATACACAAGGTGGTGGTGGAATTTATGGACCAGGTGATATTACTATCGCTAAAGG
>JAHEEB010000833.1 GCA_024640925.1 Bacteroidota bacterium
TTTTTAGCATAATCAGCTATTTCCTGGAAGAATGTACTCATACCACCAATACCCGAACCAAAGATCACTCCGGCCCTATCGAGGTCGATCGTTTCAAGATTAATTCCTGAATCTTTCACAGCTTCATCGGCAGCTACCAAACCAAACTGGGTAAACATGTCGATTTTACGTGCCTCTTTCCGATCGAAGTGATCTTGGGGGTTAAAGCCTTTAACCTCGCAAGCGAACTTTGTCTTAAAATTTGTACAATCAAAACGGGTAATCAGTTCAGCTCCACTAGTTCCCTTTACCAATTTGTCCCAATATTCTTTAACATTGTTCCCAATAGGGGTTAAAGCTCCTAGCCCTGTTACTACTACTCGTTTTAGCTCCATAATTTTAATAATTAAGTTTAAGAGAGGTTAATTGTTACTTCGCATTTTCTTCAATGTAGCTTACAGCTTCACCAACGGTACCAATTTTTTCTGCTTGATCATCTGGTATACCGATGTTGAATTCTTTTTCAAATTCCATTATCAGTTCTACTGTGTCAAGTGAATCGGCACCTAAATCGTTTGTGAAACTAGCTTCAGGTGTAACTTCACTTTCGTCAACGCCAAGTTTGTCAACGATGATGGCTTTTACTCTAGATGCAATGTCAGACATAATTCTAGATTTAAATTATACTTATTATCTTTAAAATTTAACGGTGCAAAGAAATGCAATATCTCAAAAAAAACAAACAAATTTGTGGAATTATTATCTAAAAAATCATTTCTTTTGTCGTAAAATACCTGACTATGTTATAATTACAAGTACATAAAAAATGTTAAAAATGAAGAAATTAGCTATTTTTGCATCAGGATCTGGCTCAAATGCCCAAAAAATAACGGAATATTTCAAAAATAATCCTTCAATTTGTATCGATTGTATCCTGTCAAATCGAAAGGATTCATATGTGCTTGAGAGGGCTAAACAATTAAATATCAAATCGTTTACCTTTGATAGAACTGATTTTTATGATACGGATAAAGTTCTTGCCATTTTAGAAGAAAGAAATATAGATTTTATCATTTTGGCTGGTTTTTTATGGTTGATTCCGCAAAAAATTATTCAAAAGTACTCAAATCGTATAATTAATATTCATCCGGCACTTCTTCCAAAATTTGGTGGAAAAGGAATGTTTGGAATAAAAGTCCACCAGGCCGTTGTTGATGCGGGAGAGAAAGAATCCGGAATAACAATTCATTATGTGAACGAAAGATATGATGAAGGTGCTACTATTTTTCAAGCCAAATGCCTGGTTGATCCAAATGATACCCCTGAAAATGTAGCCGAAAAAGTGCATAAACTTGAATATGAATACTTCCCAAAAGTAATAGAAGAGGTTGTGTCGGGATTATAAATTATAATCCAAAAAAAGTTGTAGAACCATAACTGAGAGGACATGCTTAGTGAAAATTGTAAACGCAAGTCAAATAGAAAGGATAGAACAAAATAAGAGATTTTGATTCTACAATTATAAATAGTATGTGACAGATTATTTTATGCCACCTAAAAGTTTTAATGTAAAGGCTTTTACTGTATCGAAGGCTACCCTGTTTGTATCATGAATAGGCTCTACCGGAGGAGCTTCAACCCTTAATGGATCAATAGCACTTCCGTTTTTATAAAACCTGAAGTCGAGATGAGGGCCAGTGGATAGCCCTGTCGACCCAACAAAACCTATTAAGTCACCTTGTTTTACATATATTCCCGAATGAATTCCTTTGGCAAACCCCTGAAGGTGCATATAAACCGTTTCATAAACTCCGTTGTGCCTTATCCTTATATTATTACCTGCACCATTATTATACCCATAATTTGCTTTTGTTATACGACCATCGCCGATAGCAAAAACTGCGGTACCATAAGGAGCAGAATAATCGACACCATGATGGGGCCTTCTGATTTTAAGTACAGGATGCATTCGGTTATTTGAAAACCGTGAGCTTATCCTTCTAAATTGCAGAGGAGCTTTTAGGAAAGCTTTCCGTAAACTGTTCCCATCCATATCGTAATAGCTTTCAACTCCTGCCTGGGTAAAAGGAATAGCATAAAAATCGTTGTTTGCATGCCTGAAATAGGCGGCGTATATTTTGCCAAATCCAAGTGAGAGAGTATCGACAAATTGTTCATCACAAACAACACTGAAACTATCATTTGGCTGAAGCCCGAAGAAATCGATCGACCATGCGTATATATCAGACAAGTCATTTGCCAACATAGGATTTGCACCAGCATCAATGGTAGCATTCCAAAGAGAGGTAACAATTTTGCCGGTTATTAATCTTCGTACAACTTTCACATCCTTTTGACCTTTTTCGGCCCAAACGGTATCGAAAAAGCAAAGTTTATTATATTCAACATAATCATGTTCGTAAACAAAATAGCGTAATATACGGCTTGTATCTTTATCGAAAAAGAGCATGTATTTATTTCCCGCCCGGACTTTTCGCAAATCAAATATATCTCTGGAAATAGATAAAAGTTTTCCTAACGCCCCTTCGGGTAAATTGTATTGCCCCAACAAATTACCGATTGTCTGGTTATTTTTAATAACACCTTCAACTATATCAAACGAATCAGCAGGAATACCATACAAGATCAGTGCTTCCTTTTCAATGGACAGACTATCGGCATATACTTCTTCGCTATACCTGCTCCTGGGAATATATTGATATCTGAAGAAAATATATGATAATATACCAACTGTTAGAACCGCTGATACGGTTACTATCCATTTTTTTTTCGACATGATTGAAAGATTATTTTATTACAATATTAATAATTCTGTTAGGTACAACAATTATTTTTATCAACTGCTTTCCTTCAAGATATTTATTGGTATGCTCGCTGGCAAGGGCTGCTTTTTCTATATCTGCATTTGAGGCATCAATTGCACATTCAAGTTTAAACCTTACCTTACCATTAAATGATACCG
>JAHEEB010000834.1 GCA_024640925.1 Bacteroidota bacterium
GGAGGCAACGATTCCCATTCATCCATTAATATTTTTTTATAATGCTCGACATTTTCTTTCCTTGTCGCATCAGAAATTTTGTCTGCTTTTGTAAAAACAAGATTGAAAGATACCATGTTCTCACCCAGGAAACGAATAAACTCAAGGTCTTGTTCCAAAGGCTCATGTCGTATGTCAATCAAGAGGAACAAACAAGACAGATTAGTGCGGGTCAATAAGTAATTTTTAATCAGGGGTTCAAAAGTTTTTCTTTCTTTTTTTGATACTTTGGCATATCCATATCCAGGCAAATCAACCAGATACCATGAATTGTCGACAATAAAATGGTTAATAAGTTTTGTTTTTCCAGGATTTTCTGATGTCATGGCCAACTTTTTTTTCAACATCAGAAAATTTATCAAAGACGATTTTCCAACATTTGATCGACCAACGAAAGCAAATTCGGGGCGATCTGGCTCAGGACATTGTTCTGGTTTTGCACTGCTTTTAACAAACTCAACACTTTTAATCAGCATCCGCTTCTCCTTCTTTTTTAGATTCTATGTATATTTCCAGTAATCTCGATTTTCCTTTTGGTAAAATCGTGTAGAAAGAAATTTCTGCTGGTATCAGAATTGTTTCTCCTATTTTCAATGGTTCAATTTCCTTGTCGTTGTACATTATCTCAACTTCCCCTTCAATACACATATATATAATAAAGGTATCTAAAGTAAACATATCGCGCTCAACAGGCTGATTGATCTCGAGAACATTGGTAGTAAAATACGGACAACGGGCAATATTCACAGGATCGTTTAATACAGGTTTATAGGTTGTTTTATATTCAGTATAAAAGTCGTAGTCGATCACATCCACAGCCAGCTCTGTATGAAGTTCACGGGAATTGCCCTGTGAGTCTTTCCTTTCGTAATCATAAACCCGATAGGTTATATTTGAAGTTTGCTGTATTTCTGCAAGCAAAATTCCCCTGCCAATAGCGTGAATGCGCCCGGCTGGCATAAAAAACACATCACCAGGTTTTACTATTTCAGCATTGAGAATCTCTGGTAATGTTTTATTATTTAAGTGCTTAATATATGTTTCTTTATCAACCTTACTATTGAAGCCAGCAATTAATCTGGCATTCTCATCGGCCTGCATAACATACCACATTTCGGTTTTTCCAAATGAATCATGCCTTTGAGCCGCTACTTCATCGTTCGGATGAACCTGAATTGATAAATCATCGCATGCATCAATGAATTTTATCAGAATTGGAAATACTAATCCATATTTATCAAAGACTTTCTGTCCTACCAAATCCCCCATATAAACCTCAATAAGTTCCGTAAGGTTATTACCTGCAAGGTAACCATTGGAAACAACTGATATATTACCTTCTACACCAGATAATTCCCAGCTTTCCCCTGACTTATCAGTTGCATTGGTTTTGTTCAGTAAGTTCCGCAATTTGGTGCCACCCCAAATCGGATCTTTAATTATCGGTTCAAATTTTAATGGATATAAAGGACTCATAAAACCTTTTTCTTATTTTTAAAAACATCATTTTTGAAAACTATTTGGAGAAATAGTATATTTACCATTCTTATTTTGGAAATGCGGCTGTAAAAGTATCTAAATATTTTGACAATCTAACCCGATAGTTTATGCTTGAATCAATTAATCTGAAACAGGTATTGTTTATCGATATCGAAACTGTCCCACAATTAGAAACATTTGAATCTTTGCCGGAAAAGCTTCAAAAATTCTGGGAGAAAAAATCATCTTATTTCCGGGAGGAAGATAAGACTGCTTCCGATGTTTACCAAAGAGCAGGGATATACGCTGAATTTGGTAAAATTGTATGTGTTTCCGTTGGAGCTCTTACAGGAAATAAAAACAATTTTGGGTTCAAACTGAAGTCGTTTATTAGTGATGATGAAAAACAGATACTGTTAGATTTTATTGTAATGTTGGAAAACCTTGAAAAAAAAGCGCCAGTTGTTTTTTGTGCCCACAATGGAAAGGAGTTCGATTATCCGTACTTATCGCGTAGGATGATAGTAAACAATATTGCCCTGCCTCGTTCTTTGGACAATTCAGGCAAAAAACCCTGGGAAATTCAACATTTAGATACTCTTGAACTATGGAGATTCGGAGATTACAAACACTATACATCACTTGATTTACTGGCAACCATTTTAGGAATAACAAGTCCCAAAGAAGATATCGATGGATCTATGGTTGCCGATGTTTATTACAAAGATCATGATTTGGCGAAAATAAAAACATATTGCGAAAATGATGTTCTGGCAATGGCACAAGTACTTTTAAAATATATGTGTATCCCCCTGATTGAGAAAAACAAGATAAGTTTTAGTGAATACTGAGAATATTTACCTTATACATTATTGTAAAAATTCGGTTACTCTTTCAATAAATTGTTCGGGATATTGAAAATGCAGCCAATGTCCCGCGTTTTCAAATATCTCGAACTTCACATCCGGAAATACATCAGGAATAGAACGTATATCATCAACTGAGAGATATTCCGACTTTCCCCCTTTTAAAAACAAAGCAGGGGTATAACTACTGATTCCTTTCTTTACAGGTGGAACAGAGTCCATGATACTTTCGAGATTTCGTGATAAAGAATCAATATTTAGTTGCCACATAAACGATCCCTCTTTGCTACGTTTCAGGTTTTTAAGCAAAAATTTACTGGTCTCAATATCATGGAGTTCTTTATTGAAAAAAAATTCTATTTCTGCTCTTGAGCTGGCATTCTGAATTGGTGCATCGTTAAATAGTCTGAGAATGGTTTTATGAAAAATAAATTGCTTTTCATAATATTCCTGTTCCAGGTATGAGAAAGGGGAGATGTCAACGACAATAAGTTTTTCTACCAATTCAGGAAACTTCAGAGTAAAGGTAATGGCAGTTTTTCCTCCCATGGAATGTCCAATAATATATAGTTTA
>JAHEEB010000155.1 GCA_024640925.1 Bacteroidota bacterium
AATTTTCTAAACTCGAATGAAGGATACCCATTTTCTCCGTTCAATTCATAACCCAGGAATCGCATTTTATAATAGTAATTTTCGGATGTTCTGATAATATAAGCGAATTCAGAATTGATCTCATAACTTGCTGTCCCTGATGAAGTATTTACTGCAACTTTTTTCCAATCATACCCTATTACGTCACGTTGACTTGTGAAATTATAATCAGGAATAAGAGATTCATTAATAGATTCATAATCATTCACCGAATCAATAACACCTTGTGTTCCGAAATTATTCAGCAATACACCTCTCACCAGGTAAGGTGCTGTGACTCCCATTTCAGTGACAATTGTATAATAAGGACAAAAAACCAGGTCATATGAATGATTATCAGGTTCAATATCAATAACACTGGCAGATTCAAAAGAATAATATAAGAAATTTCTATCTGAGGACTTTTGTACTCGAACTGTATCAATTGATTCAGGAGAATCATTCATACTAAAACAAAAGGTATAATTGCTGAAATCAACCTTCAGAAACTTTATCCTGTAAATCTCGCTGTAACTTGTCCCGGAAAACTTTCCTAACAGATATACATTTCCTGAATACGCTGTATCGGCACCTTCCAGTTTAATCCATCCCGAAGCTGCCGTAGAATCAGGAAAAAACAATTGCTGATCATAATTCCAGGCAAATTGTTTTGGAAAGTTTATTTCAGCTAGCATATTATTTTGCCTGGTATTATATAAAAACCAATTTGCGCCAGAGTTGGTAAGAATAACACAATCGTTCTGTCCACTGCCAAACCCTAAATTCCATAAATCTGAATAATGCCAGTCTACGATAGTATTGGTTTCAAAATCGAAATAACTAGTGTATTGCTCAATTTGGTGCGAAATTACAGTAGCATTGCCATCGAATGGCTTCAGAGACTCGTCTTTCTCGAAACAAGAAACTGCCAGAACGGCAACTATTGGCAGGTAAACTCTATTTCTCATCTTTATGAAAGCGATAAATAAGTTTTACAAAAAAGCTTCGTCCATAACCAGCAAGGGTAAAGTCACCTCCACTATGAGCATTGAGTAACCCGGAACTATCGATTGTAGTAACATCAAAAATGTTTTTTATACCGGCAGATAAAGTGCACTTATTATCAAAAAATCTTCTGGTAAGTGAGATATCAAGCAGGTTGTAGCCTTCGATAAATTGTTCCTGTACTCCGTTAAGTTTAAAATCACTATCGAATGTGCCGGCATAATCGTAGTACTTGCCATTATGTTTATATTGAACCGAAGATTCCAGCTTTATTTGCGGTATACTATAGCTAATCTGTAAAACAATATCTTCAGAATATTTAAATTCGTTGGTCTGAATCAAAGAAGTTTTGCCCAGAATATTAATTCCGGAATTTACCCATAAATAATCTCCAAGATAAGTCTTTAACTCAACCCGTGTTCCTACTGTTTTGAATTTCGATTCGCTTATATTGAAATAATACCCCCAACCAGCCCGGTCTGGATCCAAAGCCAGCTGAATGGCATTATAAATTGTATTTTGAAAAAGACTAAAAGAAGGAATAAGTCTGACTGAGCCAGGATTAAAAGAAGCTCCTGCCGAGAAACTTATATTGACACCGGTTTCTGCCTTTAAATCCTCGTTGCCGAATATGTGATGGTTATTATCTACAAATTCCATATAAAGTTCTTTCAAAGAAGGAGCTCTGAACCCTTTCCCATAAGATGCCCGCAGATTAAATCTTCCGATATTGTATTGTACATTCATTGAATAAACCAGTGGAGCTTCGAAATCGGAATTATAAATAACCCTTAATCCGGGTTGTATGCTGAAATTCCGATAAGGCTTGTAAATAAAGGTTGAAAACAGCGCTGCATCAGTGATATTCTGCTCGCCTCCGGTTCTTTCACCCTGCGATTGTTCATAGTTATAATCAATGCCCGATTGTATTTCATATTTGTTATTAAAGATATTTGAGTAAACCGCTCTCAGAGGAATCATATGAAAGATGCTAGTATCACTCAGGCTTGCATTTGATGCCAGATTTTCATGCAATGTTACCAGGTCTTTCAGCATACATTTTTTGCTTTTATTGTAATACGAATAACCTGCTTGAATTTGTAAGGCACTCCTATTGTTTGGCTTATAGATAAAACTGGTTTGGCTGTTCGACCGGGTTGTAAAATAGTAATAATCGCTGGCCAGATAGGTTATATATGCCGAATCGTTTGTTACATTAACAAACGATGTATGTACATCATCCAGATCACGCAATTGTTCACGCATAATATTACTTTGCGCTGAAAAACTGATTTTTTTTGCCTGGTATTTATAGGTAAAATCGCCTGTATATTGTTCTTTCGGCTTATAATACTTAGAGCGTGAATTCTTATCAGGCGACCACCCGTTGTTGAAATTTCTTCCAATATTCAACGATATGGATTGGTTCCGGAAACTTGTTGATGCTGCTCCCGATATATTATAAATGCCTACTGTTTCGTAATAAGCCTGTAATTGTGCATAAACAGAACTTGGATCAGGAGTTTTTGTAATAATATTAATTACTCCGGCCATGGCATTGCTACCATATACTACAGACATAGGTCCTTCAACTACTTCAATTTGTTCAATATTACCGGAATTAATCTGACCCAAATCAATAATGCCTCCAACCCTTCCGGTAACTGGTAATCCATCAACAAGCAATTTAATGTGTTCTCCCGTAAGTCCCTGAATACGGATGAAATCACCCAAAGCACCATCGGACTGGCTGTTGAATGCCAGTTCTCCCCGTAAAGCATCAGCAAGAGTATTAGCAGCCTTTTTTTCTATAATAGATTGATCAATTACATTAATTCGGTAAATCGATTTGTCGGCTGACTGAGGAACAATATGTCCTGTAACAACAATAGCTCCAAGCTCAACATGGTCTGGTTCCATAAATATTTCGCGAATAATTCCCGGGAAAACAGTATCAGTAATTCTTTTATAGCCTAAAGCTTCAGCCCTCAGAATTGATTTACCGGCAGTGTTTATCTTCAAATTACCAAATGAATCTGCCAGAAATTTCTGTTCGCGGGAGTTATCTGGACCTGAAATTTTAACCATTGCAAAGGGGATAGCGTTGCGGGTTTCCGAATCAATAACTTTTAGCTGACAGGGTTGAGACATCAGCATATTTTGAAAATGGAAGAAAAATAAAATAAGAAATATCCCGGAGAAACCAGTTCTCCGGGAAATAATATGGCCTCTTCTACGAATACTATTCAATGAAACGTGTTTTAAAAGTAATTTCTCCTGTGGTTTTTCCACCAAAAGCGGTGAAATAGATCTGATATATTGAACCTTCAGAATTTTTAACAAAATAGCTCTGGTTTTCGGTTACTGTATAGTTTGTAGTTTGAGAAACATTTGTTTTCCAATCCCAGCCAATGGTATTATTAGCTTCCAGAAAACCATCCGTTGTATCGGCATATGTGGCCGATTCGGGACTTTTGTCAGTTACTTTTGCAGCCTGGTAATTGAGGTTTGTTAATATGCCCATTACGCTGTAATCTACATAAACACCTTGCCCGTAAGGTACTTTTGCTGTATAAACAGTGAAAAGCAAATCCCAGGTAGTGTTATCGGGTTCATAATCAATGGTCTTTTTTGAACTGATTGAATAGTAAACAAAATTCTTTGATGAGGCTGATGACATATCGATGGTAGCAGAATCTGTTTCCGTTCCATCGATGTTTTCCCATTTCAGAATATAGGAATTGGATATTCCATTTTTGTTTATCATTATTTTTTTAAAATCCTTGCTGGTAAGTTTAATGATGTAGATCGAATCAGCCACTACATTGTGGGTAGTCATATTGTATGTTCCCCAGCCAAAATTGAAAGCATTTGGAGAGCCTGCTCCCCGGTTAAAAGCACCCTTCAACCAGTCGGTTTCCTCGTTCCATATCATGTTTGCCGGGTTTACAGAAGTAACATCAATGGTTGACCAATCGGCAACTGTGCCTGCCGGGTATAATTCTACTCCAGAGCCTTCGTTTATTCTAATACTTGCGGTCTGCAAAGATACAGATAATGCTATATCCCAGTCGGAACGTTGAATTTTAGCCACTTCACCGGTACTGAAACTGTAAAAGACATCGTATACCAAATCACTGCCCATTGAAATGCTTTCTTCTTTAAAAGAATTATTGTCCTTGTCATCGTCATGACATGATAATAAAGCAACAACAGGAATTATTGCATAAAATATATATTTTTTCATTTTAAGTGTTTTTAAAATAATAAATACGGAATAATACCTTTTGTATTTGTCTACTTCAGGTAAAAGTAAATGTTACAAAAGAAATTCAGGGGGGGCTTTGTTTTCCGGAAGGATGAAATGACCGTTTTCCGGATGAAAAGAACCGGATAAAAAGAATTCGTTCTTTGTAGAATGTGGAAATATTGTATTAAAGCTGAAATAATCAGATTGGACAATATTCTTTTGAATTTCAATTTTTTTTACTTGTTGCGGAAATTGAGCAATAGAAGCATCCATGCTGGGTTTCTCGATCTCAAAATGGATTGTTTTTTCGGCATTTTGACCCGGATTTGTCTCCACACAAATAAAATTTCCATAGCCAAGAAGGATGTAAGCACAAATGACTACAAAGGAGATTATAAAAGGTAATATAGAAGAACTTAGGCCAAAGAAAAACATCTAGAATAATTTTCGTTAAAGGTAAATTAAAAATATTGAACAGACTACACTTTACTTTTCACTTTTCTCTGTTAAAAAAACAGACAAGACGAAGAACAGATGAAGGATTGCAGAATCAGAAAATGCTACATCAATTTGAGTTTTTCCAGGTATATTTATGTGGCCATGATGCAATATTTGTTGAAATACCAGTATGGCATACATAACAGGTGTTTTTCTTTTCAGGGTTTGATCCTCCATGCACTTCGGCAAACTCACCTCCCGAACCTTCGCCCCTTGAATTATCATGACAGACTCCGCAACTTCCCATGGTTTTAATTTTATTTCCCATGTATTGCTTTGGCTGATAATTATCCTTTGCCTCACGCGAAGGGTACATGGCATGAGGACTTCCATGGCAAGCAGAACAATACAGATTACCATGTCCGGTGGAATTGCGGTAAAGTAAATCATTTGTTTCAACTCCATCAATACCGGAATGACAAGTTATGCATTTAGGTTCAGTTACCCATGGTGTTCTGCCGCTGTTTATTGTTGAAGCTACATTGGACATGTCTCCATGACAAGTTATGCAATTACCATCATTGGTACCCATATGAGCCAGGCTCCTGCTGCATTGTGTTGAAACACCCGGATGGCAGTCATAACAACTCGCACCTTTGGTAGAATGAAATCCGTGAATCGCCTGAGATAGATATTTCCCGGATGTACCAGGTCCTGCAGAACCCAAAACAGGACTACCATGGCATTTTGTACATAAAACCGGTTTCTGTGTTACATTAGAAGTACCAATTTCTTCATCATGTGTTTGAAGAATATTTGTAAAAACACTGGATGACCCGCCCGAATGACATTTTGCACAGTTTATCTCGTCGGAAGTAGGAACCGTTGCATGGGTGGTAGCCAGTACATTATTCGAAGCATCTTTAACACTTATATTAATGACCTGGTATGGATCCCAAACATCATCATCATCCACTGGCACTACCGGCATTCCTTCTGCAGTAAAATGATCCGATTTTACAGTCATTGTTCCAAATAACGCAGTGCCCGTAAGTCCTATATCATTTGCAGGTGCAGTACCTCCAAAAAGACTTGTATAGTTGGTCCAGAATCCACCATATTGTCTTTTCCCAAATGAGAAAGTATTATTTACCAGATTGTACTCAACTGTTATCCCAGTAGTTAAAACCTGGGGAGGATTTCCGCGTTTTATAACCTGAACATTAACGGTATTGTAAGGAGGAAGAATTACCAGTTCGTCATACGAGGGGTTCAGACAATGCATACCCAAATCATTCCACGCAAAAACAACATATTTACTGTTTGCTGCTGGAACTGTGTTGACCTCTTTTTTACAGGAAACAAAAATCAACATTATAATTATCAACAATGGGAAAGATATAATTTTCATGACTCTCCGTTTTAGATAAACATATATTCAATAGTCTTCCAAAATTTATTTTAGAACATTAATTTGCTTTTAGACAACCATGTATGGAAATAAAGTTGTGTATCTAAATAAACCGTTAATCCTGTTTTGGGATTTCCTGGAAGAGAAACAACAGGTGGTAAATTACCTGGTCTTTGCGATACCAGGATCTGCTCTTTCATTATGCCTCCAATTGTTAAGTTTAAGCACATTGATTTTGAAATTAATATTTCAATGACTGTATGCTTGTAATTCTAACTTTTTCTCCTGAAAGCAATTAACTCTCTTTTGATTTAAATGCAAAAACTCTTTAAAAATCTACTTTAATAATGATTAAATCAACAGATTAAGTAAATGTACTAAAAATGAAGGAATAAAGCAATGGTCTTATAAATAAGATAAGCATTTCATAAATATTTTTTGGTTATTCCTTTTTACTCTTGTCTATGGTTTTACAGAAATATTATGGAAGCACTCATACAAAAGTCTGAACAAGTCTTTCAGAGAATGTTTGTGTATCTATGTTCGTCAAAAAGAGCTAGCAATGGGGTTCCATTGATCCTGCCACTGTATTACCATTGTATCGTTTTCGAATTTGCCCGGAAGCCAAACATAGCGCGAATCTTCAAGGTTTGTTTTGTTCCAGCGATCTGCAATGAACAGAAATTTCCCTGTTTCTCCATCGATGGGCAAAAGGTAAGTACTCTGAGTACCGTATGTAGTATCGCTTCCTCTACCAACACAAGGATTTTTAATCATCTTCCATTCTCCTAACATTGAATCAGCTTCAGCATACATGGCTTTATTCGGCGACCAGCCACTGCAAGCTGAAGAAACCAGATAGTATTTATTTTTATGCCGGATTATTGCTGGTGCTTCGCGTGACAAATTTATGAGCGTGCGGATATAGCGATCCGAGTGTGAAAGATAATTATCGTCCAGGAGGCTAATATACATAGTGGCATTTGATTCCGATGAAAAAACGTGATAGGCCCTACCATCTTCATCTTTAAATAGTGTCATGTCGCGGCTCATTTGTCCATAGGGTCTCACGCTACCGATATAAGCGAAAGGACCTGTCGGATTGTCGCTCATGGCAACTCCCGCCCTGGCAAATGAATAATCTTCAGAGTCGACGTGAAGCCACATGACATATTTCTTTGTTTTATCGTTATAAATTACTTTTGGGCGCTCAATTACTTTTCCATAAAACAAATCATTGGAGGTATCCTGCCTTTCCGATGGCAAAACAATACCCTCATTTTTCCAGTTCACCAAGTCTTTTGAGGAATAACACGAAACTCCGCCTGCATTGGTTCGGTAACATTCCCAACTTTTTATGTAATCTACTCTCCAAGTAAGTCCTTTTTTGTATTCGCCATACCAGTAATAGGTTCCTTTATCATAGAGTATACCACCTCCATGAGCATTTATCGGATTTCCTTCGGTATCTTTCCATATTGCTCCAGGGATAATAAACCCCACTTTTTTATCAGATTGTTTACAACCAATAATTACCAGAATTGACAGAATACTTAAAATTATTCGACTCATTTTCTCTTGTGTTTTTAAGGTATTTCATTTGAAATCAGATCAAATGTAACCAGCAAAATACCAATTTCCAAATTATTCCGATAAAGGCATGAAACACCGCACCAAAGAAAAAGATTTGATTATTTATGCCTGGGTTATAATGGAAATCCGGTTGCAGAAGGATATGTTTTTGAACCACATGAATATAAATAGAGTATCCAATTCATTCGGATATTTTTTTTTGGACAGCTGTAAATAAAATTAGGCAAATCAACGTATCAAAACATGTGTTTAATAATCTGTAGATTTTCTTGTTTCAATTA
>JAHEEB010000835.1 GCA_024640925.1 Bacteroidota bacterium
TTACGGGCTCAGGCTCTCATTGCCAGCAATTACCTCGCCAGCGACCTTGCATGGATGGATATGAAATCGAACCGGATCGATTTTGTCGTTGGCCCAATTGAGAGTTACGAAGATAAATTGTTTGGGTATAAAACTTCCTTCGAAGCATATATCCTGTTAAAAGACTTAAACTGGTCGAAACAACTGGACCGGTTCGCCGTTCTTTTACCAGAACTTCAGAAAAGATTACCTGTTGAAGATAAATATAAAAAAGAAGTACCTGGTTCAAATTCTGATTTGGGGGCTTATGATGTAGTCTATTATGCTGGCGACTGCAATGCAGGTAGTAAAACTATTGCCATTAACCTTCCGAATGATCCCGAAGTACATAAACAAAAAGGCAGCAGGCGTTTACAGCTTAAAAATGCCATGCAGGCAAAATTCGATAAGATTGTTGTACCCATTGCACATGAATTAATCGATTCTTCCCAGATTTCTTATATTGATTTTAACGCTTTTTTTGAAAATACGATGTTTCATGAAGTAGCACATGGCATTGGTGTTCACAATTTAGTAAACGATACCGGGACTGTTCAAAATGCGCTCCTTGATCTGGCTTCTTCCATGGAAGAAGGAAAAGCAGATATTCTTGGCCTTTTTCTAGTGAATGAATTAATACAGATGAAGGAGCTTCAATCTGATATTCAAAAAAATTATGTGACTTTCACTGTTGGTATTTTCCGTTCTATAAGGTTTGGGGCTTCAAGTGCCCATGGAAAAGCCAACCTTGTTTGTTATAATTATCTGAAAGAAAATGGTGCCTTTAGTCGAAATGCCCAGGGTATTTATTCCGTAGACTTTGAAAAGATGAAGTCGTCTGTAAATAAGCTTTCAGAAGAGATTATTTCATTGCAGGGAAACGGGAATTACCAGGCAGCAACAGACTTTGCATCAAAATATGGTGTAATGACTGAAGTATTAAAAAGTGATCTGGCAAGAGTCAACAGCAAAAACATACCCGTAGACATCATATTTAACCAGGGTCCAAAACAGCTAGGACTCTAGGAGAATGGAGTTAATTGGACTGGTTAGATTATGGAGCTAGGATGTATGATGTGAAGATCGGAAAGTTCCACCCTATCGATCCTAAGACTGAAAAATTTCCTTTTCAATCACCTTTTGTTTATGCAGCCAATAATTCTATAAAATTTATTGATGAATACTTAGAAAAATATGCTGAAGATGTAAACCAAAATGGAACTGGTTGTGGTAAAATGGAGAAAGATGTTTGGGGATGGAATTTACATAGTTGATGATGGAAAAACTGTTATTGAAATTAGATCTGGCATAAGTCCAGATCCAAATAATGGTAAAATTGACCCTGATATGTCTGTAATTCCAAATGTTCCAGAAGAAGAAATAAAATGAAAACTAAATCGATTGTGCTTTTTTTATCAATCATTACCTTTTGTAATCTTAAAGGTCAAGAAACCAATGAATTGTTGGTGTATAATTCATTATTTGATACCTTACTATTTGATTTCACGGTTTGTTTAGATTGCAGAATTTATAAACCTAAGAATCTAGAAAATGATTCATTAAATACACTTTACAATTTAAAGACGAAGCTATATTTTACGAATAGTAATGAATTTAGAAATGAATTGTTGAATCTTGATAGTTCTATAGTTTGTATTTTTGTTAATGATACTCTTAAAACCTTATATTCATATGATTTTAAGAATTATAAAAAATACTTAAATGGAAAATTAAAACATGATCCAATAAATAGAAAATTAATCAGGAATTTAAACGATTCACCTAAAACCTGTCTTTTAAATTATAATAAACTCAAGCATAAAAGATTTACTTTTTTATCAAGCACATTAGATCCAAAAGATAATCTATCAGACAATATAGGATTTGAAGGAAATATATTATATGTTGGACTAATATCATTATCGCGGGTTTATTTTTCTTCTGATTATACAAATGGTATGTTTTATTTTCAGTTTAGGGGAAGTAATGATTGTGGTTATGGAAAATTTTTATTTGTTAGATATATAAATATGAAATGGGAAATTTATAAAGAGGTTAAGATATGGGAATCATAGAATTAACACCACCAGACAGTTTGCAGAATCTGTTGTTGTTTTATATGATGAAGTTACAGAAAATACTTCAACTTCAAGCAGTACTGAAGCAGAAGCATCATCTGAAACAGAAAATCAATCCAGCTTTTCGAGTTTTGAATCAATTAATTCTACACAATCAAAAGTTCAGATACCTCTAAGATTAGAAGAACAATAACATTACAATTCGTAAAAATATTTATGGAATTTACAGCAAAATATAAAGGATATTTCCAGAGAATAATTCGGGGCTTAATTGTGAATATTTTAATAGCGTTGACACTATTTTTTTATTTCCTATATAAAGCTGGGCAGTTAAATTTTATTGTAATAGCCATTCCTTTCTTTGTAATTATCATTTCATTTATAAGATATGAACATTGGTATAGATTCTATATAATTAGAATTCAAATTAATAAAGATTCTGTTTTTATTGAGATTTTTGATCGAAACACAAAAAAGGAATATTTATTTAATGTTGATGAAATAAGAGTTGTACTTGATAAAACATTTACTTACGGATCGTTTTATAAATTAACTTTTAATTTGAAGGGAAGGAAACAATTTGTTCAATATCAAATTGGAGAATGGAACAAAGAAATGATATTAGAACTACATGAAGCTTTAAAACCCCCCACTGGCGCAAGCATAGATAATAAGCACTAGCGCAAGCGTCCGCTTGTGCTCCATATACAAAGACAGTGAAATTGCCTAGTAGAAATGTCGGGCTTTTTAATACTGGTGTTGGCTTCGGTTATCAAAGAAAGCCACAAGTTCTATTATATTATTTTTTATTTGGTATACCAAAGAAGTCTGGGGAGCAATGACACAACGTCTCA